>JANPNJ010000389.1:0-3587 GCA_031427395.1 Burkholderiales bacterium | reverse complement strand
GACACCAAAGCCCCAGGCAAGCGGCCGTTCAAAAATCAACTCGACACCTTCAATTTTCGCGCCCTGCTGCGAGGACGAATTGATGAAAAATGGCTTGGTGACGTTGTCCACCGGATCAACCAAATCGATGGTTTGGTTTTGGTTGGCCGCACCGGTTTTGACGTAGCCATCAATTTTTGAGCGGAAGGCATTGATGGAGAGCACCGAGCGGCGCGCGAAATACCACGCCAGCGATACATCGAGGTTGTTGGCGTACAGCGGTTTCAAATTGGGGTTGGGGCCGGTGACGTTGCAGCCAGTGGCGTTGCAGGTTGGCGTGCCAAATCCTGAGCCCAGCACATTGTAATTCTGGCGGCCGATGGTTTTGCTGGCGCCAAAACGCGCGATCAGGTTTTTGTCCACTTCATAGCGCAGATTCACGCTCGGCAACACGTCGTTGAATTTGCGCTCGGTCGGCACCTTGTAATAAATCGTGCCGCTGTTCGGGTTCCACGCGACGCCATCAAAATAGCTGCTGCCGTCACCAGCGGTGTTGATGGCACCCGGCACCGCGACACAGGGCGTGGCCACCTGCCCCGGCTCGATGCGCGGGCAGAGGCCAGCGCGGATCGGCACCACAATCTGCGCGTTGGTTTTGGTTTCGACAACGCGCACACCGACATTGCCCGACCATTTGTCGCCATCGAGGTTTTGCATCAGGTAAAAAGCGGTCTGGCGTTCGCGCAGGTCAATCTCGCCGGCGACACGGCGTTCAAATTCGGCGGTGGTGGGTTTGAATTGGGAGGCGATAAATCCGCGCAGCGCTTCCGGCGTCAGATAAAAACCGGTGTTGTCCCAGCCGCTGCCGCCCAGCCCGTTGCCGAAGTTGGCCGGGTAATTGGCATAGCCGGTGCCGGGTGGCGTGGGCAGGGCGGCGTTGCGGCGTGTCGGTGCCCAGCGGATCAAGTCGCGGTCATGGTCGGCAAAACGATAACCGGCCTCCAATGTGGTGAAAAACAGCTTTTGAATGTTGTAGATGCCATCGAGCGCAAAGCTGGTTTCCTTGTCGATGGTTTTGACGCTCGATGCACCCAGGCTCACCATGCGGTAGCCGCTGCCGTCGGCATTCAGGCCGGGCTGGTTGCTGCCGGCACCCATGTAGCGCACATAGGGTGCCTCCTGCACGTCGCCGAGGCGAAACGACACACCGGTGCCGTAGCGCGCAAAGGTCACGCCCTGGTCGAGCAGGGTTTGTCCCTCGCCTTTGGTGGTGCTGTAGAGCGCCTTGATGGTGAGATCGTCGTTGACGCGGTATTTGGCGTCCAGATCAATAAAACCGCTGCTGGCCTTGGCACCGTCACGATAAAAGCCCTCGGAATTGCCGACGTACTGCGGCGTGGTGCCGGCTGGGAACACGATGTCGGCGCTTTGCAGCACCCGCAGCGGAAAGCCGTAGTTGCTGGTGGTGTTGATGATCACCGGGTTGCGGATTTGGGCGAACACCTGCTGACCGTTGGAACTGTTGGCGGTGGCGCCGCCGAATGGCTCGCCGCGGCCCAGCAACATGCTGTACATGGCACCCGAGGTGAGGCGGCCGTAGTTGTTGGCGTTCATCTCCGAATAAAAGGAGGTCATGGTGACATCGAGGTCTTTGAGCGGCCGCACCTGCACGGCGAACATGCCGCCTTTGCGGTCACGCACGCTTTCGACAAATTCGGAACTCAAACTGCCCGGCATGCGCACCCCGTTCAAATCGGCGGCGCGGTAACCCGAGCCGGCCAGGCTGGCATCGGTGATGCCGCGCATGGTGGTGGTGTTGAGCACGTCCCAGCCGCTGCTGATGCCGTAGGCCAGGCGCGACACCGAGTCGCGCCGCATGAAACGTTTTTCGGCAAACGCCTGGCCGATCACGCCAAGGGTGTTGTTGTCATTTTTCCAATTCAGGCTGGCGTTCAGATTGTGTGAGGTCTTGTCGGCCAATTGTGAATACACGCCGCCCAGGCTGATGAGTCCGCCAAAGCCTTTTCTCTCGTCAAGCGGTTTGCGGGTGGTGACATTGATCGTGCCGGCCAGGCCGCCATCGGCCAGATTGGCCTGCGAGGTTTTGTACACCTGCGCCTGGTTCAACACCGACGAGGGCATCAGGCTCAAGCTGGTGCTGCGGCTGCTCGAGCCTTGATCGGCCAGAAACCAGTCGCCGCCGCTGACGGTGTGGCCGTTGAACAAAATCAGGCTCATGTCGGGATTGGTGCCGCGGATGGAGACTTTTTCGGCTTCATCGTAATCGGTGCGCACCGCCACACCGGCCAGGCGTTGCAGGGAGTCGGCGAGATTTTTGTCAGGCATCTTGCCGACATCCTCGGCGGTGATGACTTCGACGTTGGCGCTGGCATCGCGTTTGACATCGAGCGATTTTTCGAGGGAAGCGCGAATGCCGGTGACAACAATCGTTTCGGTCTTGGCGGCCTCGGCTTTTTTGGCGGTTTCGGCTTTTTGCTCGGCAGTAGGTGCGGGCGCGGGAGTTTGGGCGAAGACCGGTGAGATCAGAAGTGACACTGTGGCTACGGGCAAGGCAAGGGTGATGGCCGCCATCAGCGGCTTGACGTGAAAGTGCATTTTTGATCCTCCTGGCAGGTTTTGTTCCGAAGCGACCCGATTCGACCTTGCCTGTGGCATCCAAGGCGCGGCTTGATATCAATGCTGCTACCAGTTTACTACCAGTTTGCCCGCCAATTCACGGCGCTTTTTATTTGAAAACACAAGCATCCACAGGCAGTTTGAGGCGAAATAACCTGAAAAGCATTGTCAGGCAATGACTTTTACAATTATTTCCGACCAGAGGTGGTGCGCAGACTATTGTTTGACTTGCGCCAAGACCTCGGAGGTCCAGGTCAGGCGGTCAATAAGGGTGCGCAAAAACACGCGGTTGAAGCGCAATTGGCAGGCGTCGGACAGTTGCTCGAGCTGGATGTCCTGGATCTTGAGCAGTTGCACTTCGGATACCGCGGAAATGGTGGCGGTGCGGCGGGCACGGTCGCCGGACAAATATGCCATTTCGCCGAAACAGTCGCCCTCCTTGAGGACATTCAGCAGTTTGGTGTCTTTCATCACCTTCACCTGGCCGGTAACGATGATGAAAAACGCGTGACCCACATCCCCCTCAAGCAGCAGGCTTTCCTCGCGGGCGTGGTTTTCCCACATTGCCCCGCGCAGCACTTCCCACAATTCGGAGTCGCGGAAGTCCTTGAAAAAATCCAGTTTGCGCAGTGAATTGAATTTTTCCGCAGAGGAGATTTCGAACGAAAATTTTTCCAGTTGCGGAAAGGTGTCGGCGAGATCACGCGCCATGGCGTACCAGGCCGGATACCGGTCAGCGGGATTTTTTGCCATGGCCATTTTGACAATGGCCACCAGCTCACTCGGCAGATCGGGGCGGATGGATTCGATGGGAATGGGATACTCATTGAGGATTTTGTTGATCATCGCCACCGAGTTGGATGCCTGGTATGGCAGCCGCCCCGTGAGCAATTCATACATGGTCACGCCCAGCGAATAAATATCGGTCTGCGCGGAGGGCGGCTCCTCGTTGATCTGCTCCGGTGCCATGT
>JANPNJ010000388.1:0-4884 GCA_031427395.1 Burkholderiales bacterium | reverse complement strand
ATGGACGCCAAGGCAGGCACGCCGCAGGGAGACCGGCTTGACGTTCTGGTTACGTTGATTCAGGCGTATGAAGCCAAACATTTTCCGATGCTGCCGCCGGATCCGGTTGAATCGATCAAGTTTGTCATGGAGCAGCGGGGGCTGACTGTGCATGACCTCACGCCGGTGTTCGGAAGGGTCAACCGCGCTTATGAAATCCTTGCCCGCAAACGACCGCTGTCATTGGCCATGATTCGCAAATTGCACAGTGATTTTGGCATTCCGGCCGAGGTGTTGATTGCGGCTTAGAACAGGGCGCGATGAATCACGCCTCTATGCCGTCCATTTCTGCAAATTCAAAAACTCCCGCCGCGTTTTCGGGCCGTGTGTGATGAATGTCGGGTCGGGGTGCTCACGATATGCCTCACGCTCGCGCGCC
Source organism: Burkholderiales bacterium (assembly GCA_031427395.1). GTDB lineage: Bacteria > Pseudomonadota > Gammaproteobacteria > Burkholderiales > Usitatibacteraceae > UKL13-2. Next base: position 4,466 of record JANPNJ010000388.1, on the reverse strand, counting down.
ACTTTGTCGCCCCTGAGATGTTTGTTCAGCACGTCAGCCGGCACCGGGTAAATTTTCAGGGCGTTTAATCCAAACACCTTGGCGCGCAATTCCTTGGTCATCATTGGATAGCCGAATTTGTCGCGGAACGCGGGTGAAATCTGGAAGGTGCGGAACGCCTGGATTTGATCCTGCGGCGAGCCGTACCAGATCGAGTCGGTGCCCCACAACACGTTGTTCGGTCCGCAATATTTGAACAGTTTGCCCAGCGCATGCGCCGCCGAATCCGGGTCGCGCATGAGGATGCGCCAGGTCGAGCCGAGCTCGGGGTACACATTGGCGCCCGGTGCCACGCCGTTTTTGATGAGGCTGGTGACCAGTGCATCAATGCCGTCGGTGCGTTTTTCGTCGTAGGGGCCTTCGGCTTTGTCGGCGACCAGGCCGGAATGGTAAATCAGGAAATTGACATTCGGATAGCGCTTGGCGACACGGCCGATGTCCTCGCAAGTCGAGTGTTCATACGAGCGCGGCCCGAACGGCAGACCCTTGTGGATGGCGATGTTGCGCACACCGAGCTTGATGGCTTTTTCGATGAATTTAATCCCCACTTCGTCATCGAGAAAAAATCCCTTGCCGTCCGGCCCCCATTGCGTATAAGTCTTCCACGCGGCGATTTTGTGGCGCGCGGCGAGCTCGTCCATGGATTCCAGATCGCCCGGTGAATTGGGATTGACGCGGCCATGGATGTACAGGCGGTGGCTGCCTTCGAGCCGCTCGACAATCTGCGCGGTGGCGGCGGCTTCCTCAATGGTCAGCGGCTCGTTCTGGCGGGTGGAGGGCACAAACGACAACACCATCAAATCGGTGTCGGAATCGAGAAACACATCCTTGATGAATTCGTCCTGGCCGATGCATTTCAGATAATCGAGATTGGCCGGTGATTTGTTCGAGCCGCAGGCTTCGGTTTTCGCCATGCGCAACGGCCGCGCAGCAGGCGGCAGATGCTTGATCCACGCACCGGTTGGATTCACAAAATGCCCCTGCACATCAAAAATGAATTCGTTGCCGTCGAGTGCCGTGCGCGCGGCCACAAGGTCCTGCCCGGCGGTTTTGTCGAGCTCATACACGCTGCCGGTTTTGCCTGCCGCCGCATAGGCGGCATTCATGCTCAGCAGAGTGGCGGCAGCACCGCACGAGGTAACCAGAAAGCCGCGACGATTGAGGCCGAGATATTTTGCATTCGCCGCCGCGCTTTCATGTGCGAGAAAATTGGCATGTTGATGGACAACCTCCAGCGGCAGCGGCAGGTATTCACCGTTGGAAGTCGAATCCAGTTTGATCGGCAGGCGCAGGCCGTCGGGGTCGTGGTGGAATGTCATCGTGAGCCTCCGTGGTTTGAGCGGTAAATATAGGCCAAATGTGTCGCGATTTGTTTGTTAAGCCACCAAGCTGATGCGACGTGGAAAAATGGCTGATGGAATTTGAAAACGATCCGGCGAAGACCTGGATGACGCCACCTTTGTGACGTGTGCCAGAAAGGGGCGGAGCATGACGCCAATGATGTGTTGACATTCATTGCCTTTACACATAATATGTGTACACATAAGGAGCTATCATGGCAAATCTCACCCTCTCCGTTGACGACAAATCGACCGAACGCGCCCGCGCCAGGGCGCAGGAAATGGGCACCAGCCTCAATCAGTTTTTGCGCGACCAGATTGACCGCCTTGCGGGCGCGGACCAGCGCGCACGCGAGGCCGCGGCTTATCTGTCGGGCGCCGGCATCGGCAACTCGGGGAAATGGAAATACAACCGCAATGATTTGCAGCGCAAACCCTGAATGCAAGCCGCATAACCATGCCGGTTTTTATCGACACCAATATTGCGGTCTATGCCGATGACCGCGCCTATCCCGACAAGCAGGCGATTGCGGCGGCGCTGATTGCCGATTGTTACCGCAAAGGCGAGGCGGTCATTTCCACCCAGGTCATGCAGGAGTACTACCACGCGGCGGTGAACAAGCTGAAAATCGATGCCGCGTTTGCGGTAAAGCGCCTGCGGTTTTTTGCGGGTTTTGAGGTGGTTGCGGCAACGCCGCAGTTGGTGATTGCCGCGACCGATTTGCATCGGTTGCACAGCTTGTCATTTTGGGATGCGATGATCCTGCAGTCCGCCATCAGCAGTGGTTGCCATACCTTGTATAGCGAGGACATGAACCACGGCGAGATCATCGGCGGGGTGAAGATCGTCAATCCATTTGCGGCGACGCAAAAGAAAAAACGAAAGGCGGCCAGGGATTGATGTCGTTGCCCCTCTGTCGCTGCCACCCTACCAATAACACTTCACGCGACATAATTTCATCGCCGCATCGTTGGTAACCAACGTGGCGTCTTCAGCGGCAGACTGCGCGGCCAGCACGCGATCAAATGGATCGCGGTGGGCAACGTCAAATCCACCCGCAACCATGGCGTGCTGGTGGGTGATGGCAAGGTGTTCAAATCCATCGGCTGCGATCAGTTTGTCGAAATCGCGTATCACCACGTCCGCGCCCGGCAATTTGCCGAGGCGGAATTTGATGGCGATTTCCCAAGCGCTTGCCGCGCTCACCAACACTTGGTTGTCCTCATTGCTGATGGCGTTGGCCGCGCGCTTTGACAGGCGTTTGTCGTCGCCCCACCACCACAGCAGGGTGTGGGTGTCGAGCAGGAGTTTCAGGATTTTTCCCAGGCGGTGAGTTCGGCGTCGCACAGCGGCGCAAAAAATTTCTTGTCGTTGATGACCCCGCGCAGCCGGCCGCGCTGGCGTTTGGCTGGCTCGACCGCCAGCGGCACCATGCGCGCATACGGCTTGCCAGCCTTGGCGAGGATGATTTCCTGGCCGGCGTGGGCTTGGTCAAGCAGTTTGGAGAAATTCGTCTTGGCGTCGTGTACGTTGACCAGCATGGTATGCACCTTAAAACATGGGTTGGCCAAATATGACTTAGTCCGGTAACTTAGTCAAGTGATTTTATCGTCTGACATCGGCGGGCATCGGCGTCCATCGGCGGTTTCAAAATATTTGTCACGCAGGAAGGAATCTCACATTTCGCCGGTACTGGCGGATAATGGCCTTTTTACATCACCAGCCAACACCAGCCAATCCGCCATGCTCGCCATGTCCACCAACACACTCATCCTTCGCCCCGGCAACTTCACATTTTCCGATCTGCGGCTTATCGCCGATGGTATCGATTCAATACAAAACCGCATCCACCTCACGCTTGACCCCGCCGCCTTGCCCGCCATCCACGCCAGCGCCGATGCGGTGGCAAAAATCGCCGCCAGCGGGACCCCCGCCTATGGCATCAACACCGGTTTTGGCCGCCTCGCGCAAACCCACATCGCCCATGACCAGCTCGAGTTGTTGCAAAAAAACCTGGTGTTGTCCCACGCGGTGGGTGTCGGTGCGCCGTTGGCAGCGGATGTGGTGCGGCTGATTCTTGCGCTGAAAATCGCCAGTATGGCGCAGGGGTATTCGGGCATTCGTTTGGTTGTCATCGAGGCGCTGATCAAATTGTTCAATGCCGACCTGCTGCCGGTGATACCTGGCAAGGGGTCGGTGGGCGCGTCGGGGGATCTGGCGCCGCTCGCACACATGGCGGCGGTGTTGCTGGGGGTGGGCGAGGTCACCCACGGCGGGCAGCGCCTGCCGGCGGTGGCGGCGCTGGCGCGAATCGGTCTCACACCGATGCAGCTTGCGGCCAAAGAGGGATTGGCGTTGCTCAATGGCACACAGGTTTCCACGGCTCTCGCCTTGCGCAATTTGTTTGCGGCGGAAGAACTGTTGCAGACCGCGATTGTGTCAGGGTCAATGTCGGTGGATGCCGCCGCCGGCTCGGTGACGCCGTTTGATGCGCGCATCCACCAATTGCGCCGCCACCGCGGCCAGCAGGATGTGGCAGTGGCGTATCGCGCGCTGCTGGCGGATTCCAAAATCAACATCTCCCATGTTGATTGCGACAAGGTGCAGGATCCGTACAGTCTGCGCTGCCAGCCGCAGGTGATGGGTGCGTGTCTCGACCAGATTCGCCACGCAGCCAGTGTGCTGCTCGATGAAGCCAACAGTGTGTCGGACAACCCGTTGATTTTTGCGGACACGGGTGAGGTGTTGTCGGGCGGAAATTTCCACGCCGAGCCGGTGGCGTTTGCGGCGGACAATCTGGCGCTGGCCATTGCTGAAATCGGCGCGCTGGCCGAGCGGCGCATTGCCTTGTTGATCGATGCCACACTGTCCGGCCTTCCACCGTTTTTGGTGAAAGACGGCGGCATCAATTCCGGCTTCATGATTGCGCACGTCACCGCCGCCGCGCTGGCTTCCGAAAACAAAACCCTCGCGCACCCGGCATCGGTGGATTCGATCTCGACCTCGGCAAACCAGGAGGATCATGTGTCGATGGCGACCTTTGCCGCGCGCAAATTGGGCGACATGGTGGAAAACACCGCCTACAT
>JANPNJ010000387.1:0-2929 GCA_031427395.1 Burkholderiales bacterium | reverse complement strand
CCGCGCGGTCTCACCTCGCTTGCCCAAACACTGCGCCGCCCTTATGGTTTAAACGCATTTTTTCTTGGGGCGGTTTCGGTGGGTACAAAGGGTGTTGTTCGGGGGGGGGGAGGCCTGTTGTCCGGCGGAAAAACCATGGGCAGGTCAGGCCACGGCACATGTTACCTGATGGCGCAATGTTATTGATAAGTGCCGCCGAAGCGCGTGGACATTTGCAGGGAGGACTGGTTGGTCCTGGATTCTGCGCGACTGACTGCCTGGCTTTCGACGGGCGCGCCGTCGGGGCCATAGTTGCCGCCGCACAGGCCGATGAAACACAGCGCGATTTTGGTTTTTTGCAGCGGCGTCAGCGGTTTGTCATTTTCCAGCATCTCCCGGAACACCAGCATTGGCGCGCGATTCGGGGCGGTGATGTCCTCCGGGTCACGGCTGCCCAGCACACGGATTTCCTCGATATGGCGGGCGGCGGCGGCATCGTCATCGTGTTTGGCGGCGAGCGAAAAGCGTTTGGCTTTGGGCGAGTTGACAAATTCCCTTGGGATTTTTTTGATTTCGCGCGCACCAATCGAGGCGGTCTCCTGTTCGGTCATGGCCTGGCCCGCGGCGGCCAGGGGCAGCCACGCAGCAAGAACAACAGCGAGGGAACTTCTGTAAAGCCCGTCATTCCCGCGCAGGCGGGAATCCAAGTTTGGCAAATCAGGAATGGGCATCACGACAGACGGTAAATCCAAAACCCGTCATTCCAAAGGCTGGGACCCAGCCCGTCCCAAGATTTGAACAATACGACGGACTGGATTCCAGCCTTTGGGACGACGGGAATCCTGAATTGTTGGGCGTTGCCATCATATTGCTACAGCACCTCGGCGGCGTGGTCAGCCAGCCGCGAGCGTTCACCGCGCTGCAAGGTGATGTGCCCCGAGTGGGACCAGCCCTTGAAACGATCTACCACATAGGTCAGGCCCGATGAGCCCTCGGTGAGGTAGGGCGTGTCGATCTGCGCGATGTTGCCGAGGCACACCACCTTGGTGCCGGGGCCGGCGCGGGTGATGAGGGTTTTCATTTGTTTGGGCGTGAGATTCTGCGCTTCGTCAATGATCAGGAATTTGTTGAGGAAAGTGCGTCCGCGCATGAAATTGAGTGACTTCACCTTGATGCGGCTGCGGATCAAATCACGGGTGGCGGCGCGCCCCCAGTCGCCGGATTCCTCATCCGAGGAATTGAGCACGTCGAGGTTGTCCTCCAGCGCACCCATCCACGGATTCATTTTTTCCTCCTCGGTGCCGGGCAAAAAGCCGATGTCCTCGCCGACCGGAACCGTCACGCGGGTGATGATGATCTCCGAGTAGGTTTTGAATTCGAGGGTCTGCATCAGGCTGGCGGCCAGTGTCATCAGGGTCTTGCCGGTGCCGGCCTGGCCCAGCAGGGTGACAAAATCAATTTCCGGATCCATCAGCGCGTTGAGCGCGAAATTTTGTTCGCGGTTGCGCGCGACAATGCCCCAGACGTTGTTTTTCTGGTGGGTGTAATCCTTCAGCGTCCTGAGCACGCAGGTCTTGCCCTCCACCGCCTGCACCATCGCATAAAACGGTTTGTCGATGTCCTGGTAGACGAATTCATTGAGGATCATCGCGCTGACCAACGGGCCCTTGATGCGGTAGAGCGTGCGGCCGTGTTCCTGCCAGGATTCCATGTCCTTGCCGTGTTTGTCCCAAAAATCCTTCGGCAATTCGCGCATGCCGGTGTAGAGCAGGTCGGTGTCCTCGAGCACCTTGTCGTTGAAATAATCCTCCGAGGCCACCCCGATGGCGCGCGCCTTGATGCGCATGTTGATGTCTTTGGAGACCAGCACCACACTGCGTTTGGGATGGTGGTGCTGCAAGTCGAGCGCGACCGCGATGATCTGGTTGTCGGCCTTGCCGCTGTCGGGCAGCGCCGAGGGAAAATCCAGCGACACCGGGCGGGTTTGCAGCAACAGGCGGCCCGAGGCCTCGCCATTGCGGTGTGGCGAGAGGCTGATGCCCAGCTCGATGTCGCCTTCCTGCCCGGACACAATCGCATCGAGAAAGCGCGTCGCCTGGCGGGCGTTGCGCGCGACTTCGGTCATGCCTTTTTTGTTGTTGTCGAGTTCCTCGAGCGTGATCATCGGCAAATAAACATCGTGCTCCTCGAAGCGAAACAACGATGTCGGGTCATGCATCAGCACATTGGTGTCCAGCACAAACAATTTGGTGGCGTTGCGCGGTGCCGCCGGAGTGCGTTTTGCGTTGCCGGGTTTGGGTGCCAAGGTGGTTGCCTCTCTCAGGTTGGATCAGGACAGGGGGGGAATGATTGCAACTTCAACTTCAAAAGTGAAACGCCCTCTTGTGCATGGCTGCACAACAGGGCGTCGGGGCGAAGATGGATGTGGATTCAATTCTGGCGGGCTTGGTTGCGTACTCGGTTATTGGCAGACTATCACAGAATTTGCGCGGCAATGCCAAGGTTGGTTCATGTCCGTGTTTTTACCACAGCCAGCACGTCGGCGGCGTGGCCGTCGGCTTTTACCCCCCGCCACGCATGGACGATTTGCCCGGCCCGGCCGATGACAAATGTGGAGCGTTCAATGCCCAACACTTTTTTGCCATACATGTTTTTGTGCTTGAGCACATCGAATATTTTGCAGGCCACCGCATCGCTGTCGGCCAGCAGCTCAAAAGGCAAATGCATTTTTGCCTTGAATTTTTCGTGGCTGGCGATGCTGTCACGCGACACGCCGAACAGCATGTGTCCCGCGTCCAGGAATTCGCGGTGCACATCACGGAATGCCGCCGCTTCAATGGTGCAGCCGGGGGTGTCGTCCTTCGGATAAAAATAAATCACATAGGGATGGCCCCGGAATGCGGCGGAGGCAAAGCGCCTGTTGCCGGTGGCGGCAAGCTCAAAGTCGGCG
>JANPNJ010000386.1:0-2877 GCA_031427395.1 Burkholderiales bacterium | reverse complement strand
CATTGACATTCATTCCGGCATTGAAGGCCGCGTGACATTGAACGCCATTGACCAATCGATTCGTCAAATCCTGACACGCATGTCAAAACAAATTGATATGCGCTGGGAAGCGGACGGCCCGAATATTTCCGTGATGACCGACTCGCCATATCTGAAGCTGTACCGGGTTGATTATGTCAATATGAACCGCGATACGATTGGCACCTTTGGTGTGCAGACCCAGGTGGTCGGGCCGGCTGGCGTGGCCACCGCTGTCGGCGGCGGGGGACAAAACACTTCCACGTTGAAAATTGAGAACTCCTCCAAAAATCGCTTCTGGGAAAGTCTTGAAAAAAACGTCAAGGACATCCTGCGGGAAACCGACAAACAATTGCCCGAAGGCAGCTCGGAAACCGTAGTGCGCGCCCAGGCGCAGGGTGCCTCCACCAGCACCACCCGGGCGCAGACCGGCTCGGCGACACGGCCATCCGCCAGAACCACGACGACCACACCCGGCGAGACCCAGGCGCAAAACGAACAGGTCACCCAAACGCTGACATTTCGCGAAGCGTCATCGGTCATATTGAACGCGGAAACCGGTACGATTTCCGTTCGCGCCACATCCCGGCAGCACGAAAAAGTCGGCGAGTTCATCGAGTTGGTGGCGGGCGCGGCAAAACGACAGGTGCTTATCGAAGCAACGATTGTCGAAGTTGAGTTGAATGATGGATACCAGTCCGGCGTGGATTGGTCGGCAGTGGGCTTGGAAGGCCTGGGCTACACGTTCAGACAGGCATTCACCCAGGCCAATCCCACCGCGACCGGATCGACCACCCTGGCCAATAATTTTTTCTCGATTGGTTATTCCAACCCAAACGCGGCGGCCGGCGGCAGCATTAAAAGCGCCTTGACACTTCTAAGCTCCTTTGGCACCACCAAGGTGCTGTCAAGCCCGCGCACCACCACCCTCAACAATCAGACGGCCGTGATGAAAGCCGTCAAAAACACGATTTATTTCACCATCACCTCCACGCCCGGCACCACCAGCGCCAACGGCAACACGCAACCAACCTACACCACCACTCCCAATGTTGTGCCAGAGGGGTTTGTGATGAGCGTGACTCCGCAAATAGGCGAAAATGACATTGTCACGCTGAACATTCGACCCAGCATCACGCGCATTGTCGGTTTCAAGGACGACCCCAATCCCGATCTGGGAAGAGGTCCCACCCGAATCACCAACAGTGTCCCGGAAATTCAGACCCGCGAATTTGAATCGGTGCTGCGCGTGCCATCCGGCCAGACCACCGTATTGGGCGGTTTGATGGAAGACCGGTTTGCGGCAAAGCGTGATGGCTTGCCGGTTTTGTCGCGCATTCCTTTTTTTGGTGATGCGGTCAGTTATCGCAATGATGCCGGTCGCAAATCCGAGCTGGTGGTGTTTATTCGTCCCATCGTGATCAAGGATGCCAATATCGATACCGACCTGGGCGAATACCGACGTTATTTGCCGGACAGCCGCTTTTTCAAGGAAGCGGAGCCCGCGACCCTGATGTCCAAACCGGCGATACCCGATCCGGTGCTGCCAAAGCAGTAAGGGACGACCATGAGTTTGTTGCTGGATGCGCTGAAACGAGCGGAAGATGCCAAGCGCGCCAAGGCGATGTCTGGCGTCGAGCCCCCCGCGCCATCTCCACGGCCCAACGTGGACAGCGCGGATATTGCGCCTGTTGCGCTCGCCACTTCCATTCCTGAGTTTCCCGTGCTGTCACTGGAACAAATAGACACGCGTCCGCCGGATCCGGTCGCGACTTCCAGCCTGAATCCTGCCGCGGACATGCCCGCCAGCGGCGCCAAAAGACAAAAATTATCGATCGATGAATTGCGCCTGGCTGAGTTGCAGAATCTTGAAATGTCGCCTGTCCAATCCAGCGAGACCACCAGGGAGGCTGCGCCAAAATCCGCCGCGACGGCTGCATTTCGCGCGGCACGCAGCGCAACAAGCCAGACTGCCGCAACCAACAAGTCCACTCCAGCCGACTCGGCAATGATGATTGTGGCTCTTGCGCCGGCACCTGATGCGGCTGCCCTTGCCGCCAAAAAAACCGAGCGTGATGCCGTCAAAAACGTATTTGCTGTAAAGCTGGCAACCAAACAGGAATCGAAATCAAAGTGGGCGATTCCCGCCGCCGCCGTGGCCATCATGGGTGTTGGTGCCGGCGGCTGGTATGTGTGGAATGAAATCAACAAATTTTCAAAGCCATCCATCACCAAAGCGCCGTCCAATCCGGTTGCCAGTGGACCATCAACAACAACCGCACCTCCCGCAGCCGTTGCGCCAGCCCCATCCGCGCCGCCGATGCCCTCCCCTCAATCGACGGCAACAAGCGGGGGAGTCAGTCCACCTCCAACCACTGGCATCACGGCTGTCGACATTCCATCCGTTTTGCCGCCACTGTTGCCGCCACCCGCGACAGCAATCGCCACACCGAAAGCCATCACCAGCGCACCGGCAGCCGCACCGTTGACCGCACGCGAGGCCCTCGCCAAACAAATCGGCTCCATGCCAAGTTTGCAGGAGCCCGTTTCCAAAGGTGTCAATCTGCGACTCGCAACCCGCCCGGCATCGCTGACCCTGCATCCCGCCATTGCCGCCGGCTATACCGCACTGGTGGCGGGTGACTATGCGTTCGCCAAGAGGCATTACGCCGAAGCCATTGCCGCCGACACCACCAGCATTGATGCCAACCTGGGATTTGCCACCGCCGCCGCCCGCAGCGGCGAACCCGCCTTGGCGGAGCGCCATTACCGGCGCGTGCTTGAAATCGACCCCCGCAATGTCACGGCGGCAACGGCGCTGCTGACACTGGCCGGCAACCACAACAGCCTTCCCCAGTC
>JANPNJ010000385.1:0-4113 GCA_031427395.1 Burkholderiales bacterium | reverse complement strand
GCTGATCGACGAGCGCCCGGAAGAGGTCACCGAAATGCAGCGCACGGTGAAGGGCGAAGTGGTGTCATCGACCTTTGACGAGCCCGCCACCCGCCATGTGCAGGTGGCCGAAATGGTCATCGAAAAAGCCAAGCGCCTGGTTGAACACAAAAAAGATGTGGTTATCCTGCTCGATTCCATCACCCGCCTGGCACGCGCCTACAACACCGTGGTGCCGGCCTCCGGCAAGGTTCTGACTGGCGGCGTCGACGCCAACGCCCTGCAACGCCCCAAACGCTTTTTTGGCGCCGCGCGCAACATCGAGGAAGGCGGCTCGCTGACCATCATCGCCACCGCCTTGATCGACACCGGCTCCCGCATGGATGACGTGATCTACGAGGAATTCAAGGGCACCGGCAACATGGAAGTCCACCTCGACCGGCGCGCCGCCGAAAAGCGTGTGTATCCGGCGTTGAACGTCAACCGCTCCGGTACCCGCAAGGAAGAATTGCTCATCAAGCCGGAAATCCTGCAACGCGTCTGGGTGCTGCGCAAAATGATGTTCGCCATGGACGAGCTGGAAGCCACCGAATTCCTGATCGACAAGCTGAAAGCGACCAAAAACAACGCGGAATTTTTTGACTCGATGAAAAAGAGTTGATCAGCGCATCAGCACCAGTCCGGCGGCGTCATACCGCGAACGGGGTATAGCCAGCCATGGGTGGGTCGGCAGTACAATCCACCATTGATATTTGTTGGTTTGCCGCCATGACGAGCGTATTGATTGTCGAAGATGATGTCGCGTTTCGTGACCGCTATGCCGCCACCCTCGCCAGGGATCCGGCTTTTGTGGTGTGTGCGAGTGTCGGCACCGCCGCCCTGGGCATGGCCATGCTCAAACTGCATCAGCCGGATGTCATGCTGATTGACCTGGGCTTGCCGGATTTGTCCGGCATCGCAGTCATCCGCCACGCACACAAAACTGTGCCGTCGTGCGAATGCATGGTGGTGACGGTGTTTGGCGACGAGGAGCATGTGCTGGCATCGATCGAGGCGGGGGCGTCGGGATATTTGCTCAAAGACGCCTCGGATGACGGTTTTCTGTCCGGCATCCGCGAATTGATGGAAGGCGGCTCGCCGATTTCACCGATCATCGCACGCCGGCTGTTGAAACGTTTTCATTCCGAAACCTCCGCCGCCGCGCCGCTGCAAGCCGTTGCCGCGGCCGGCGAGTGCGAAGTATTCCTGTCAGAGCGGGAACGTGAGATATTGCACCTTGCCTCAAAGGGCTACAACTACCCGGAAATGGGCAAGTTGATGGGAATTTCCCCCCATACCGTCACCAGCCATGTCAAAAAAATCTATCGAAAGCTCGCGGTGCATTCCCGTGGCGAGGCGGTGTTTGAGGCCAGCCGCATGGGTCTTATCCAGCCGCTCTAGCGATGGTCTGGCGCGTGTGTTGGCACATGTCGTGGCACATTTGGTGAAAATAATCTCGTGCCTGTTGGTCATCGCGGTTGTTGGTTGGGTCGGTGCCGCCGCCGCCGCGCCAACGGTCTTTGACCGGGCGCAATTCCTCCAATCCACCGCCACCACGCCGCCTGGCCCCGACAGCGCGTGGCAGGTGGTTGATTTGCCGGACAGTTGGCGCACCCACAAACGTGACTGGAAAAAATTCGGCTGGTACCGGCTGACTTTTACCCACCAAAACACGCGGCAAGACAGCATCAACAGCCCGCAACGCGCCATTTATATTTCGCGCATCACCAACAACATCGAAGTCTTCATGAACGGCTCGTCGTTTGCGCTCAGCGGCAGGCTGGGACCCGTGCCGCAGCAATCCTGGAATTTTGCCCAGTACCACCTGATCCCCGCCAGCCTGATGCGCGAAGGTGAAAATGAAATTCTCATTCGCCTGCATCCCGATACCTATACCCGCGCGGGCATCGCCCAGGTCATGTTCGGCGACAGCGAGGAGGTCAGGCCGCACTACGACAGACGGCGCTTCCTGCAAACCACCGCCCCCCAGCTCATCACCAGCGTGTTGCTGGTGATGACTTTCTTTTCGCTGGCGCTGTGGCTGCGCCGTCGATCTGAAACCGTTTTCCTGTTGTTCGGGCTGCTGGCTGCCTCGGCCGTGGTCCGGTTGTTTCACCACTACCTGCGGGACACACCCGATTGGCTGGGCGCACTGGCCCTCCCGGCCTTGAACTGGCTGACCGTGCTGCAGGTGAATTTCACACTGCACTACGCCAACCGGCCGATGCCAAGATTCGAGCGCGCACTCATCTGGCTGGCCAGCATGGCAACGGTTGTAGCCATGGTCGCCTTTATCGGTGATTTTTTCTGGGGTGCCGCGATGGTCATATACAGCATCTCCACCCTGCTGACACCAGTATTGGTGGCGGTGATGGTTTACCAACTGACCCGTGTCATCAACGCCGCCAACTTGTACATGGTGGTGACGGTGTTGCTCACCACCGGTCTGGGCATCCATGACTTTCTCAATTACCAGGAAAAACTCGGCTTTGACCGGCTGTATCTGATTCCGCTCGGCCTGCCATTTTTGCTGATCGCGGTTGCGGTGTTGCTGGTCAGGCGTTATGTCGAATCCATCACCAACTACGAATCCCTGACCCGCACCCTGTCCAGCCGTGTCCACGCCCGCGAACGCGAACTCGAGGCCAGCTTTGCTCGCGAACGCACCCTCGACCAGCAACGCGCCGCCGCCGAGGAGCGCCAACACCTGATGCGCGACATGCACGACGGCATTGGTTCGCAGTTGATGTCCACCCTGGCCGTGGTGAAACGCGGCACGCTGTCACGCGAGGCGCTGGAAACCATCCTTGCCGACTGCATTGACGAACTGAAACTGACCATCGACTCCATGGAGCCGGTGGAGCGCGACCTGCTGGTGGTGCTGGGCAATCTGCGTTACCGGCTCGAGCCGCGGCTGAATGCCGCCGGCATCACGCTGCAATGGGCGGTGGCGGATTTGCCGCCGCTGGATTATCTGGAGCCCGCCAATGTGCGCAGCATTTTGCGCATCGTGCAGGAAGCCTTCACCAATACCCTCAAGCACGCCAATGCCAAGCGCATCACCTTGTCAACCGGGGTGGACCGCACCAACAACCGGGTGCTGGTGCGCATCACCGATGACGGCAAATCATTTGACGCCGATAAAAACGGCGGTGGCCGGGGCTTGGCCAACATGCGCGCACGCGCCGCAAGCCTCAATGGCAGTGTCGAGATCATTGCACTCAAAGGCGGCGGCACCTGCGTGAGCCTGCTGCTGCCGCTGACGGCTCCGGAGAAAAAGTAAAACACCAGCAAGGGAAAGGTGTTTCAGCCTAAAGTGTCTGGAAACGACCGCTAATAGCGGAGTTTGCTAAAGCTTTTATTACCGCCGATGGACGCCGATAGCCGCCGACAAAAGCGGGCACAACAAAACGTTTTTATCGGCGGCTAAAACCTACCCCCCACGCAGCGACACCAGCACCTCATCGAGCATCTTCTTCGCGTCACCAAACAACATGCGGTTGTTCTCTTTGTAGAACAGCGGATTGTCCACCCCCGCATAGCCCGAGGCCATGCTGCGTTTCATGACGATGCTGGTTTTGGCTTTCCACACTTCGAGCACCGGCATGCCGGCAATCGGGCTGGTGGGATCGTCCTGCGCGGCGGGATTCACAATATCGTTGGCACCAATCACCATCACCACATCGGTGGCGGGGAAGTCATCGTTGATCTCGTCCATTTCAAACACGATGTCGTATGGAACCTTGGCTTCGGCCAGCAGCACATTCATGTGACCCGGCATACGCCCGGCCACCGGATGGATGCCAAAGCGCACGTTGACTTTTTTCTCGCGCAGCAATTTGGTGATTTCATACACCGTGTGCTGCGCCTGCGCCACCGCCATGCCGTAGCCGGGCACGATGATGACACTCTTGGCGTCACGCAGCAGCTCGGCGGTTTCCAGCGCATTCACCGGCATCACTTCACCCACCGGTTGTGCAGCACCACCCGCTGCGGGCGCGGGTGCGCCGCCACCAAAACCACCGGCAATCACACTGATGAAATTGCGGTTCATGGCGTTGCACATGATGTACGACAAAATCGCGCCACTCGATC
>JANPNJ010000384.1:0-4611 GCA_031427395.1 Burkholderiales bacterium | reverse complement strand
TGCCCTGCCGGCGCGTGGTGATTGACCACGGGGTACTGCTCGCATGAATGCCTGGCTCACCTCACACGCTCGGGCGCTGACGCAGGCGCTGTCGAGGCTGGCAGCGCAGCCCCTGGCGAGCGGGCTTTCCATCGCCGTGATTGCGGTGGCGATCTTGCTGCCGCTGGTGCTGTATGTGGTGTTTGCCAACGTCACCAGCGCGGCTTCGCGCCTCAACACCGAGCCCAATGTCAATGTCTATCTGGCGCTTGCCGCCACCGATGCCGAGACCCGCGACATCGAAAAAAAATTGCGCGCCCATGCGAATGCCGCGAACGTGACGTTTGTGTCGCGCGAGGCGGCGCTCAATGAGATGAAACGTGTGGCCAATCTGGCTGATTTACTCGCTGGCATGGCGTCCAACCCACTGCCGCATGCCTTTACCATCAAGCCCAAATCCGCTGAGCCCGCCGCGCTCGACGCCATGCGCCGGGATATTGCCGCCATGTCTCGTGTGGAAACCATCACCATGGATTTTGAATGGGCCAAAAAACTCGCGCGTTTTGTCAATTTTGCCAAGCGCATTGTGTTCCTGTTTGGCCTGGTGTTGTCGGCCGCCGTGGTGTTTGTGATCGGCAATACCATTCGCCTGCAAATGCTCACGCAAAAAGACGAAATCGTGGTGGCGCGCCTGATCGGTGCCACACGCGGCTTTGTGCGTCGGCCGTTTTTGTACTTCGGTGCGCTGCAAGGCATCCTGGCCGGTGTGATTGCGGTGTTGGCGGTGATCGGCCTGGGCGCGTGGGCGGGGGGCGAGGTCAATGCGCTCGCCGCCTCTTACGGCGCGGATTTCACCCTGCGTGCGCCCAATTGGGCGCAGTCGAGCTGGGTGGTGCTGGGCGGTGGTGCGCTCGGCTGGACAGGCGCCTACCTGTCTGTTTCGTTGTATTGGCGACAAATCGAGACTGGAAAGTGAAACACCAATAACGACAGGCGGTTTCAGCATTTTTTGCCTGAAAACACCCGTTGTTATTTGTGTTTAAGTATTTTTTCTGTGTCAATAACTGTCGGTACAAAAGCTGATAGCGTGCGCTCACATTGTTGGCTTTTCCCCTTCAGCCGCCATTGAACCTTCTGGCCAATTAGCACTCGTAACGCGGGAGTGCTAAAATTTTACCCAGATTCAGATTGCGGGCTTGAAACCAGCCACGCTGACCTGATTTGCCTTCAAAGGAGTTCTGACATGACCACCGCCACGATGAATTTGCCTGCCTTGTCCGTCGCCAGCCTTGAGAATTACATCTCAAGCGTGAACCGCATTCCCATGCTCACCCCCGAGCGTGAATACGCCCTGGGCGCCGCGCTCAAGGAGCGCGGCGATCTGGCGGCAGCGTCGGAAATGGTGATGTCGCACCTGCGTCTGGTGGTGGCCATTGCCCGCAATTACGCCGGTTATGGCCTGCAACACGCCGATCTGATTCAGGAAGGCAACATCGGCTTGATGAAAGCCGTCAAGCGCTTTGACCCGGATCGCGGCGTGCGCCTGGTGTCGTTTGCGATGCATTGGATCAAGGCGGAAATCCACGAATATATTTTGAAAAACTGGCGCATTGTCAAAATCGCCACCACCAAGGCGCAACGCAAATTGTTTTTCAACCTGCGCTCGATGAAACCAAACTTTGGCACGCTCTCACCGAAGGAAGTCAAGGAAGTCGCGCGGCAGTTGAACGTCAAGGAAACCGACGTCTCCGAAATGGAAAAGCGCCTCACCGGCCAGGAAATTTCATTGGAGCCCAACGACGGCGACGACGAAAACTGGGTCAGCCCGATTGCCTACCTGCAGGACAGCACTGTTGACCCCGCCGCCCACCTTGGCGCAAAACAAAAGGAAACCGCCGCCACCGAAGGCATGGCCGCCGCGCTGCAATCACTCGACGATCGCAGCCGCCGCATCATCGAAACACGCTGGCTCAATGAAGGCGAGGAAAAAACCCTGCACGATTTGGCTGCGGAATACGGCGTGTCGGCCGAGCGCATTCGCCAGATTGAAGTGAAAGCCATGCAAAAAATGAAGCTCGCGTTCAAAGAATACGCGGCCGCCTGAAAAATTTTCAGGCAACAAAACAAGGGCACCGTTGGTGCCCTTTTTGTTGCCTGACAAATGCAATATGTTGTTGGTTTGACATATCTCAAATGCCTCCTTTGTGTGTGCGGTAGTCTGTACGTCCACCTGTCAGGAGCGGCGCACATGCCAGACCTTCCCCTTCGTGCAATTCACATTCCCGTGCCGGGCATCAACACGCACATCAACTGGAGCCCCTATCTGGCCGGCGTCGGCATTGGCGTCCTGAGCTGGATTGTTTTTGTGGTCGTCAACAACCCAATCGGCATCACCACGGCGATCTCCCAGGTCTCCGGCGGTGTGGCCTCCGCGGTGGTCGGCACGGATGTGGTCGCAGCCAACAAATACTGGGCGAAGAACGCCTTCAAGCTGGACTACGGCACGCTGTTCCTTGTCGGCACGCTGTTGGGCGGTCTCGGCTCGGCACTCGCCGCCGGCACCTGGCGCATTGAGACGGTTCCACGCATTTGGGCCGAACGCTTTGGCCCGTCGCCAGCCAGGCGCTACCTGGTTGCGTTCATCGGCGGCATTGTCGCCATGTACGGTGCCCGTCTCGCCAACGGCTGCACCAGCGGCAACGGCATTTCCGGCGGACTGCAGTTGGCTCTCAGCGGCTGGGTGTTCCTGGTCGTGATGTTCACCACCGGCGCAGTCACCGCATTTTTCATGTTCCGCAAAAAAACATCCTGATCAGGAGAGCCACCATGTTCCCCATCACCGGCATCAATGCACTTATCCTCGCTGTCGTGTTCGGCTTTGCCTTTGGCTGGCTGCTGCACCGCGGCCGCGTCGCCGATTACAACACCATCATCGGCCAGTTCCTGTTCAAGGATTTCACCGTGCTCAAGGTCATGCTGACGGCGATCATTGTCGGCGGCATCGGTGTGTTTGTGCTGGTGCAGATGGGTTACGCGAAATTCCACATCAAGCCGGCCGATCTGCTGGCCGTCACACTCGGCGCGGGACTGTTCGGCATCGGCATGGTGCTGTATGGCTACTGCCCCGGCACGGCGGTCGCGGCCATCGGCGCGGGCAGCGTGCATGCACTCGTCGGCGCGTTCGGCATGATCATCGGCGGTATTTTGTATGCGTTGAGTTTTGACTGGGTGTCGCAAGCCATCCTGCCGGTGTGGGCGATAGGCAAGTTACAATTGCCGCAGATGCTCGGTGTCGGCGCGCCGGTCATATTCATCGTCCTCACGTTGGCGGTCATCGCGTTTTTTGTGTTCCTCGAACGCCGCGGCACAACCTGAACGCCAAACAGCAAATCCACAGGTGTGCAATCCATGAGCCAAACCGTCAGCGCCACCATCACCCAGCAAAACAATTACCAATTTCTGGTGGATTTTGGTGCCGGTGTTGCCGCTTTGCAGACCGACGAACACCCTCCCTTGGGCGCGGGAGAGGGGCCTTCACCCAGCCAGCTTTTGGTGGCGGCAGTCATTAACTGCCTGTCGGCCAGCCTGTTTTTTGCCCTGCAAAAATTCAAACAGGATGCCGGTGGCATCACCACCACTGGCAGCGCCCGCATCGGCCGCGACCAGGACAACCGGCTGCGGGTGCAGGAAATAGCGGTCACGATCAAACTCGGCAGGCGTGGTGGCGAGATCGAGCACCTTGAGCGCATCCTCAGCCAGTTTGAAGCCTTTTGCACCGTCACCCAAAGTGTGCGCCTCGGCATACCGGTGGCCGTCACTGTCCTGGACGGCGATGGTGTGCGGGTAAAAGAAGCCCCCAGTCAGCAGGAATGACGCCAGCATGTGCGAACTGCTGGCGATGTCCTGCCTGTACCCGGCACGACTGACACACTCGCTTGAAACTCTCGCCGCGCATGGTGTCGCCAACGGCCGGACAGCCGATGGCTGGGGAGCCGCTTTTTTCCAGGACAGGGACGTGGCACTGTTTCGTGAACCGGGGGCGGCCGGCGACAGCCCCCTGATCCGGCACCTGCAAACCCATGCACCCAACACCACGCTGGCCATCGCCCACATCCGGCGCGCAACCCGCGGCGCGGTCGTGCTGGCGAACACCCAGCCGTTCGTCCGCGAACTGGCGGGACGTATGCACGTATTTGCCCACAATGGGGATTTGGCGGGCATCGAAAAATCCACGAGTCTTGCCTTCGACCGCTACCGTCCGGTCGGCACCACCGATTCGGAACAAGCCTGCTGCGCATTGCTCGAACGCATGCATGCACTGTGGGGCTCGTCGTTCGAGGTGCCGCCGCTGGGAGAACGCATCGCGGTCGTGGCGGAGTTCGCGGCTGATTTGCGCCGGCTGGGTCCGGCCAATTTTTTCTACACGGATGGTGACACCCTGTTTGCGCACAGTCATCGGCGCATCCAGTCAACCGGACTGATTACGCCCCCCGGCTTGTTTCTCCTGTCACGCCAATGCGTGCAGGCAGACCAGGCTGTCCGGGCGCATGACCTGCCTGCCCCTGCGGGCTTGCAGGAAGTCATGCTCATTGCCAGCGTTCCGCTTACCCGCGAGCCGTGGCGGCCGAACCA
>JANPNJ010000383.1:0-2213 GCA_031427395.1 Burkholderiales bacterium | reverse complement strand
GAAGCCGGCAGCGCCCGCATCGAGGCCCTGCAGGCCACGCGCGAATTGGCTGCTGCCCGCAAACGCCTGGCGGCACTTTGGGGCAATCCGCAGCCGCAATTCACGGAAGCGGCGGGCGATCTGGAATTGTTGGTGGCACTGCCGAGTTTTGAACAACTGATTCAACGTACCCGCCAAAATCCGGAGCGCACCCGCGCCATCACTGAGGTCGGCCGCCGCACCGCACTTTTGGCTGGCGAGCAAGCCAAACGTTTCCCCGATCTCACCCTCGGCGCAGGTATCAAACGCGCAATCGACAGCCGCGAAAACCTGCCGCTTTTCACACTCTCGATGCCGCTGCCCCTGTTCGACCGCAATCAGGGCAATGTTCTGGCGGCGCGGCGCCAGGTTGAAAAAGCGCAGGATGAACAAGCCCTGCTCGATACCCGCCTGCTCTCGGAGCTGGGACAAACCTTTGATCACCTGCAAGCCGTGGAGATGGAAGTCAAGTTGCTGCGCGGGGAAATTTTGCCGGGCGCAAAAAGCGCGTTTGAGGCAGCGACCATCGGCTATCAACTCGGAAAATTCGGTTTCCTCGATGCACTCGACGCGCAGCGCACATTGTTCATTTCCAATCAACAGTATGTCCGGGCGCTGGCGGAATTTCACCGCACGGTTGCGGATATTGAGCGCCTCACCGGCGAGCCGCTGAATGCCGAACGCGCCGCGCTCCTGCAACCATAACGGGAAACCAACATGAAACGAAATCAAACCATCGCGGTCGCCGCCATTGTCCTTGCCGGCATCATCGGTGCCGCCCTCATCGTCAGCCAGAACCGCGCCAAACCAGCGGACGACCACGGCCATGGCGGAAGCAGCCACGCCGCCCATGCCGACCACGCCAAGGACGGCAAGGAAGGCCAGGAAAAACGCGGCACCAACGGCGGGCGGGTATTCACCGAGGCGGATTTTGGCCTGGAGATCACCATTTTCGAACAGGGTGTGGCACCCGAATTCCGGCTCTACCCCACACTCAAGGGCAAGCCGCTTGACCCCGCCACCGTCAGCGCCACCGTCACCTTGGAGCGCCTGGGCAAGCAACCGGAACAATTCAGCTTTGCCAAGGCAAACCATTATCTGAAAGCCAACGGTGTGGTCGAAGAACCACATTCTTTTGAAGTCACCATCACCGCGCAGCACGCGGGCAGGACCCACCGCTTCGCCTACGCCCAGGAAGAAGCGCGGGTGGCCATGGGTGATGCCGAGGCCAAGGCAGCCGGCATTGAAATCCTCACCGCCGGTCCGGCAAAAATAAAATCATCACTGCAATTGCAGGGTGACATCAAGCTCAACGCCGATCGCACCATACACCTGGTGCCGCGCCTGTCTGGTGTGGTTGATTCGGTGGCGGCGAATGCCGGAGACCGGGTTAAAAAAGGCCAGGTGCTGGCAGTGATTCTCAGCCCGGCGTTGGCGGATCAGCGCGGCGAATACCTGGCCGCGCAAACACGCCTGGCGTTGGCGCGCACCACTTTTGAGCGCGAGAAAAAACTGTGGGAGGGAAAAATTTCCGCCGAGCAGGATTATTTGCAGGCACGGCAATTGATGAATGAAGCCGAGATCGCCGCACAGGGCAGTGAACAAAAATTGAAATCGCTCGGTGGCCTGCCGCTGCTGACAGGCGGCGACCTGACCCGCTTCGAGATCCGCGCCCCCATCGATGGCACCATCGTCGAGAAAAACATTTCCATCGGCCAGGCCATCAAGGACGATGCCAATATTTTCATCCTCACGGATCTTGGCAGCGTGTGGGCGGAAATGACCATTTACGCCAAGGACATGAATGTGATTCGTGTCGGCCAGAAAGTGAGCGTGACATCCGCGGAATTCGACGCCGCCAGCGAGGGCGTGGTCGCGTATGTTGGCGCGCTGGCCGGCGAGCAGACCCGCACCGCCGTGGCGCGCGTGGTGTTGCCCAATCCCAAAAGCGCGTGGCGGCCGGGGCTGCCGGTCAACATCACCGTGGTGGCAGCCGAATCGCAGGTGCTGGTTGCCGTCTCGGTGGAAGCCATCCAAACCCTGCGCAATTGGTCGGTGGTGTTCGGTCGTTATGGCAATGTGTTCGAGGCCAGGCCGCTGCAACTGGGCCGCAGCGACGGCAAGATGATTGAGGTCATCAAGGGGCTCAATGCCGGCGAACAATACGCCGCCCGCAACAGCTTCATCATCAAGGC
>JANPNJ010000382.1:0-3382 GCA_031427395.1 Burkholderiales bacterium | reverse complement strand
TGTCCGCTTATATATTTTTAAATATCTCTATATGTGGGCCGCCCCGAATTCCCAAAAAAAATAATTTGTTTTTTAACGCCGTTTTTTGGGGCGTACTGCGGGGCCCATGGGCGGTTCCTATTCCATTTTCCAATCCATGCCGCATTTCACCCAATGCTGATTGATTTTTTTCTCAACTTGAAACAAGCCGGTCTGCCGGTGTCGGTGACCGAATACCTGACGCTGTGCGAAGCCATGGAAAAAGGCGTCGCCCACGGCAGTGTTGATGATTTTTATTATCTTGCGCGCGCCACGCTCATCAAGGACGAGTCCCACTATGACCGTTTTGACCGTGCCTTTGCCGCATATTTCAAGGGTGTGGAAAACCTGAACGCCGCTCTGGACAAGCTTCTTGGGGCAAATATCCCTGAAGAATGGCTCAGGAAGCTGGCCGAGAAGATTTTGTCGGCGGAGGAGAAAGCGCAAATCGAGGCACTGGGGGGCTGGGACAAACTCATGGAGACGCTGCAGCAGCGCCTCGCCGAGCAGAAGGAACGGCATCAGGGAGGCTCAAAGTGGATTGGCACGGCGGGCACGTCCCCATTTGGCACCCACGGCTACAACCCGGAAGGGGTGCGCATCGGCCAGGATCAAAGCCGCCACAAACGTGCGGTCAAGGTGTGGGACGAGCGCGCGTTCCGCGATTACGACAGCAATGTGGCATTGGGCATCCGCAATATTCAACTGGCGCTGCGGCGGCTGCGCAAATTCGCCCGCAGTGGCGCCGAGGAGGTGCTCGATCTCGACCACACCATCCGCGCCACCGCCAGCAACGCCGGCTGGCTCGACATCAAAATGACACCGGAGCGGCACAACCATGTGAAGGTGCTGCTGTTTCTGGATGTGGGCGGCTCGATGGACGAGTATGTGCACCGCTGCGAGGAGCTGTTTTCGGCGGCCAAAACCGAATTCAAGCATCTCGAATATTTTTATTTCCACAATTTTTTGTACGAGTCGGTGTGGCGCAGCAACCGGCTGCGCCAAAGTGAGAAATTTTCCACGCTGGATGTGCTCAACAAATACGGCAATGATTACAAGTTGATCATTGTCGGCGACGCCACCATGAGCCCGTATGAGATTGTCCAGCCGGGCGGCAGTGTCGAGCACTGGAATGAGGAGGCGGGTGCGGTGTGGCTTTCGCGCCTGACCGGCCAATACCGGCACGCGGCGTGGATCAATCCCACCCCCGAACAACACTGGCCGTGGACCCAGTCGGTGAAAATGACCCTTGATCTGATGGAAAACCGCATGTTTCCCATGACCGTCGATGGACTCGACCGGGCCATGAAAAACCTGTTGTGAATTTGGCGGCCATACTTTTGCGCGGCAGGGCAAATCATGCAACAATTGGCTGCGGACAGGATCAGGTGAGCAGGCATTGGACGCCACCCGATAAAAATCAATCAGCCCAATCGACCAATCGCTCTATCACGCACAATCAGGGAAAGTGACCATGAGAATTGCCATGCTGGAGGACGATTTGGATGTCGGCGCGGCCATCAAACAATGGCTTGAGGCGGCTGGCCACGGGGTCCATCATTTCGCTTCCGGCAAGGCAATTGCGCGCGAAGCCAACCGCGAGAGTTTTGAATTGTATCTGCTGGACTGGCAGGTGCCGGACATGTCCGGCACCGAAGTGCTGAAGTGGCTGCGCGAAAAATTGAACATTGATTCGCCGGTGTTGTTCATCACCAGCCGCGATTCGGAAGCCGACATCGTCACCGCACTGACGGCAGGGGCGGACGACTACATGGTCAAGCCCGTGCGCCGCCTGGAATTGCTGGCGCGCGTTGATGCGCTGTCACGACGCGTCAAATTCCGCCCCAACGAAAATGAAAACATCGAGTGCGGCCTATACTTTGTTGACCTGGCCAACCGGGTGGTCAAGCTTGATGGCGCGGCAGTCGAAATGACCGACAAGGAATTCGAACTCAGCGTGTTTTTGTTCCGCAACATTGACCAACTCCTGTCGCGCGGCCATATCACCGAGAGCGTCTGGGGGCACAGCGCCGAGGTGCAATCCCGCACCGTGGACACCCATATCAGCCGCCTGCGTAAAAAGCTCGATTTTGGCGTGGCACGGGGCTTGCGCCTTACGCCTATTTACAATTTTGGCTATCGGCTGGAAAAAGTTAGCATTCCGGCCTAGTGACTTCGGATCTTCCCGGCTTTTTCTTCGATCTGGCCAACAGAGTATGGCGCAGACGAAACAGGCGGTCTATTGTCAAAAGTTGTCAATATCCCCTGATTGTGGGGCGTGGATGAGCTTTGTCACTTGGCCCGCAGCCAATTTCTGGATAATGGATTGAGCCGCCGATATGCTTTCCGGCGCGACATCCAAAATTATCAACCGGAAAAATAATATGCCCCGCGCGACTGCCGATTTGTGTCACTCCAATACTTCTCGCGCGCAAAGCGTCATTGTGATCATGGCACTGATGTGCCTGATGGTGGTGCCCGCGATTGCCGCCACCGAGCGTATCTATGTGCATACCGCCATTCAGGGTGACAGTTTTGCCCGCCTGGCGCAGCGCCATTTTGTGAACAAGAACAATTGGCAGGTGCTGGAAAAACACAATCCGGGGGTCAATCCGACCGCCATTCCACTGGGTAAAAAAATTCTCATGCCGGTGAGTGCCATGCGCGCCGACCTGGCGTCGCCCACGGTGGTGTCGGTGCGCGGCGAGGCCAGTGTCAACGGTGGCAAGCTCGCGGAAGGCCAGCGCCTCAATGAGCGCGATACCCTCAGCACCGGCGGGGACGGCTTTGTCACCATCAAATTGGCCGACGGCTCGACCCTCACGGTGCAATCCAAATCCGCGGTCGAAATCGAGCGCGCGCGTTTGCTGGGCAACACCAAGGTGGGTGAATCCGTGGTGCGGCTGGCATCCGGCCGCCTGGAAACATCGGTCGCCAAACAAAACGCCGCCGCGCGTTATGAGGTGCGCACCCCCACCTCCAACATGGGCGTGCGTGGCACGATATTCCGTGCCGGTTCTGATCCGGTCAGCAAAAAATCATTGAGCGAAGTGGTGGAAGGCGCGGTCGGTGTCTCCGAGCCCTCCGTCGCGCCCACCGCCGGTGTGGGCATCAACGCCGGCTTTGGCACTTTTATTGAGTCTGGCAAGCCGCCTTCGCCACCCATCCAATTGCTGCCCGCACCCGTGGTGCCGGAAATGCCGGACACCAAATTGCGCGCGGATGTGGACATCGCCTTTGCGCCGGTAGTTGGCGCCACCGGCTACCGCACACAGGTGGCCACCGACGAAAAATTTCTCAGCCCGGTGGCCGAAGTGGTGAGCCAGTTGCCATTGGCCAAACTGACCGGTCTGCCCGACGGCGG
>JANPNJ010000381.1:0-3342 GCA_031427395.1 Burkholderiales bacterium | reverse complement strand
GCACGGGCAGTCACTGGTACCGGACGCCACCGGCACGCTGCGCCTCGGCGTTGGCAAGGTAGCGGGTTTTGACCGCGACGGGGTGTTGAGCCCGTGGGTGACGACTTTCCACGGTTTGTTTGAACGTAACCTGGCGTTCGGCAACAAGCCGCCGTTTGAATTGCCGCCGCGCTGGCTGGCTGCCAAGAACAAGCTCAATCTCGACACACCCTACAATTTTGTCTCGACCCTCGACATCATCGGCGGCAGCTCCGGCTCGCCGGCGGTCAATGCGCGTGGTGAATTAGTCGGTGTGTTGTTTGACGGCAATCTCGACGGCTTCGGCAACCGCTTCCAGTACCAGGATCGCAATGCGCGCGCGGTGGCGGTGGACATGCGTGCGGTGGTGGAGGCGCTCGACAAAGTATATGAAGCAAAGGAATTGGTGCGCGAATTGAGCGCGCACTGGGCCAAACAATGAGTGTGGAAATTTTATTGTGGCTGGTGTTGCTGGGCGGCGTGGTGCTGCTGGTGACGGTGGTGGTGTTGCATGTGCGCACACTGGCACGGCAAGCCGACGGGCAGGCCACACAGCATCGGCAAATGCTCAGCGATCTGGCCGAAAGCCTGGCGCGGCAGGGGGATCGCCTCGCGCAAAGCCAGGCCGGGGAGGGCGAGCGTTTGCGCACGGCGGTGTCACAGGAATTGACCGCCACGCGTGATGCCGTGACCAGGCTGCAACTCGATCTGACACAAAAGCAGGACGCGCTCAAAAGTGAAATGCTCGCGCAGACGCTGGAAAAAATCGCCGAACAAAGCCGCGCGCAAACCGAGGCCATGCAAGCCACCATGCGTTTGTTGACCGCGCAAATCAACGAGCGCGTCGAGCAACTGAGCAAAACCAACGACACGCGGCTTGCGGAAATTTCCGGCAAGGTGTCCGAGCGGCTTGACGAGGGATTCAAAAAAACCAATGAGACGTTTGTCAATGTCATGACGCGGCTGGCGACCATCGACGAGGCGCAAAAGAAAATCGATGGACTCACCACCAATGTGGTCTCGTTGCAGCAATTGCTCGGCGACAAACGTTCGCGCGGCGCACTCGGCGAGCGCCAGCTCGAGGACATCATCAAAAACGTGCTGCCAGAGTCAGTGTATGAATTCCAATACACCTTTGCCAGCGGCAAGCGTGCTGATTGTGTGTTGAAACTGCCGGCACCCACTGGCCTGATTGCCGTTGACAGCAAGTTTCCGCTGGAAAGTTACGAGGGCATGTTTGCCGAGGGCGAGGCGCGCCTGTCGCCGGCGGTGTTCAAGGCCAGTGTCAAAAAACACATCAAGGACATTGCCGACAAATACATCATCGATGGCGAGACTGGCGAGGGCGCGGTCATGTTCATACCGGCCGAGGCGGTGTTTGCGGAAATCCACGGCAACCACCGCGACCTGGTGGATTACGCTGCCACGCAGCGGGTGTGGCTGGTGTCACCCACCACCCTGATGGCCGTGCTCAACACGGCGAGAGTGGTGTTGAAGGATGTCGAAACACGCAAGCAGGTGCATATCATCCAGGATGAGCTGGGCAAGCTGGGTGGGGATTTCGGTCGATTCCAGGCGCGCATGGATGATCTGTCCAGACACATCGGGCAAGCCTACAAAGATGTGGAGCAGGTGCATATTTCCAGCCGTAAAATTAGCGAACGCTTCCAGAAAATCGAGAAGGCGGAGTTTGATGTTTTGCCCGAACACATTGAGGCGGCATCCGATCGCGCCATAGAAAATCATTCCATCACTGAAAAATAGGTGTGCCATGTCATGTCAGCAATCGTTGTGCAAATTTGCATTGGGCGTCGTTGGTTTGGCTGGGTGGATGGCCATGACTGATGCCCGCGCCGAGCCCTTGAAATATCCCGACACCCGCAAAGTCGAGCAGGTCGATACCTATCACGGTACGGCGGTGGCCGACCCCTACCGCTGGCTGGAGGACGACAACAGCGCCGAGACAAAGGCGTGGGTGGTGGCGCAGAATGACGTGACGGACAAATTCCTCGCGGCCATGCCGCAACGCGCGCCGGTGAAAAAAATCTACACCGAGCTCTACAACTTTGAGCGTTTCGGCCTGCCGTTCAAGGAGGGTGGCCGTTATTTCTGGACACGCAACGATGGCTTGCAGCAGCAATCGGTGGTGTACACCGCCAAATCATTGACGGGGAAGCCGGTCGTGGCGATTGACCCGAATTTGTTGTCCAAGGATGGCACGGTGGCGCTCACCGGCACGGCGGTCAGCCGTGACGGCCGTTACCTGGCCTATGGCACAGCGGCGGGTGGAACCGATTGGCAGACCTGGCAGGTGCGTGACTTGGTGAGCGGAAAAGATTTGCCGGACAAGGTGCAGTGGGTGAAGTTTTCCAGCGCTGAATGGACGCCGGACGGCAAGGGTTTTTTGTATTCGCGCTATGACGCCCCCAAGGCAGGGGAAAAACTCACCGGCAGCAATTATTTCCAGAAACTGTATTACCACCGGCTCGGCACCGATCAGGCCAAAGATATTTTGGTTTACCAAAATCCGGCGGAAAAAGAGTGGGGGTTTTCGGCCAAGGTGAGCGACGATGCCAAACACATCATCATTTACGTCTGGAAGGGCGCAGGCCGCAAAAACGGCCTGCTGGTGATGCCCCTCAAAAATGGCGCACTGGTGCAAACCGCGCCGCTGGTCATCACACTCGATTTTGACGCCGACTACACGCCCATCGGCGCCAATGGCAAGACATTGTGGGTCAAGACCGACAAGGACGCGCCCAAAGGCCGCATCATGGCGGTTGACCTGACCAAGCGGGAACGCACGAATTGGAAGCTGGTGGTGGTTGAGGGCAGCCATTCGCTGGTTTCGGCCTCGGTGGTGGGCGGCAACATTTTTGCCGAATATTTGCAGGACGCGGCCACCGCGGTGAAAGTGTTTTCCCTGAACGGCAAATTTGTGCGCGATGTGATTTTGCCGGGCACGGGCTCGGCGGCAGGTTTTGAAGGCCGCTTTGCACACAAGGAAACCTTTTACAGCTACACCAGCCTGATCAATCCAGCAGAGATATACCGCTACGATGTCAGGAACGGCAGATCCACCTTGTTCGCGCGCCCCAAGACCGCGTTTGACACGACGCAATTTGAGACCAAACGCGAATTTGTCACCAGCCGCGACGGCACACGCTTCCCGATTTTTATCGCGCACCGCAAAGGCATGAAGCTCGATGGCAACAACCCGACATTGCTGTACGGTTACGGCGGATTCAACGTCTCGGAAACGCCCAGCTATCGCGTCACTGCCTCGACCTGGATGTCCATGGGTGGCGTGTATGTGACGGCCTC
>JANPNJ010000380.1:0-2366 GCA_031427395.1 Burkholderiales bacterium | reverse complement strand
TTTTGGTGAGCTCACGGCAGAAGGTGAGGGTGCGTGCCGCGCCAAATGCCGCGGCAATGGCGGCGACACTTTCGAGGATGCGGTGTGGCGATTCATAAAACACCAGCGCCATGTCCGTTGTGCGGAACGATTCGAGTGTGCGTTGCCGCTCGCCAGCCTTCGCAGGTAAAAACCCCGCAAACAAAAATCCCTCCTCCTCGCCGTCACCACTCGCCGACAGTGCGGCAATCGCCGCGCACGCACCGGGTATCGGCACCACCGTCAACCCCGCCGCATGCACCGCCGCGACGATGCGCGCGCCGGGGTCGCTCACGCCCGGTGTGCCGGCGTCGGTCACCAGCGCCACCGATTTTCCCTCACTGAGCAATTTGACGATGCCATCAGCCGCGTTGCGTTCGTTGTGCGCGTGAACCGCGATGAGCCTCGCCTTGATGCCGAAGTGATTCAGCAGAAATTGGCTGTTGCGCGTGTCCTCCGCCGCCACCACATCGGCGCTGGACAAAATTTGCAACGCACGCGTGGTGATGTCGCCCAAATTGCCGATGGGCGTGGCGACCACATATAATGCGCAATCTAGTTTTTCTACCATGATGGGCGGTGCCGGATGCGGCAATTTCGTAAATTGCGTGAATTCCGTTGCTTGATGTTGGCGCTATTGTCGTGGGTTGCCCTGATAAACGCAACCAATGTTGCTGCGCAGGCCACGCCTGAGCCCACCGCCAAGGTGGTCAGCACCATTGCCACCACCACGCCGCCCGCCCCGCCGTCTGCTGACCAGCCCGCCCAGGCCGAAAAAGAAAAGCCGGTTGAGAAGCCGAAAAACATTGCCCTGATCTTGCCACTCGCGTCCAAGTCCCTTGGCAAGGCAGCCGAATCGGTGCGCGCCGGATTTGTCGCCGCCGCTGCTGTCAATGGCCGGGACAAATTCACCCATCAGATTTATCTGGCCGAAGACGAGGGCGCGTCCCTTGCTGCGTTGTATCGCAAGGCGGCCAAGGAGGGCGCGGTGGCGGTGGTGGCGGGATTGACACGCGACGGCGCGGCGGTGGTGGCAAACGAGTCCGGTTATTTGCCGACACTGGCGCTGAACACGCCCGCTGATCTTGCGCTGGCCGAGGTCGGCAATTTTTTTCACATCTCCCTGGCGATTGACCATGATGCCCGCCAGATTGCGCGTGCCGCCTTCCGTGAAAATTTCCGCAGTGTGGTGGTCATTGCCAACAACGCGGCATTGCCAAAACGCATTCAGGATGCGTTTGAAAAGGAATGGACAAGGCTGGGTGGCGCGGTGGTTGCCCGCATTGTTTTCAGTGGTGAACTGGCCGACGGACCAAAGGTCAAGACAGCAATGGAAAAACCTGACGCGGCCAAGGCGGATGTGGCGTTCATCGCCGCCGACTTGGCCGCCGCGCGCATTGCCCGGCCGTACTTGCCGCAGGGATTGGCGGTGTTTGCCACCGCCCAGTCGTTTGACCCGCGCGCCGGTGCTGTTGAAAATCTCGACATGGACAGCGTGAAATATCTGGAAATGCCTTGGTTCGCCGAACGCGACCACGCCGCCGTGATGAGCTATCCGCGATCCGCCGAAGGCACACCGGTTGACTATGAGCGCCTGTATGCGCTGGGCATCGATGCGTGGCGCGTGATGCTGGCGCTGTTGCAGGACAGCGCCGAAAAAACCACGGACATTACCACCGGCAACACCGGCAACGCGGGTATCAGGATTGAGCGGAGCAAACGCAGCTTTGCGCCCATTGACGGCGTCACCGGACGCATTTCACTAGACGGCAATCAATTTGTGCGCAGCCTGCCACTGCTGGAAATGCGCGACGGCCGTCCGCAGTTGGTCAAAGCCGCCGAATGAAGCTGGCAGCGTTATTCAGCCGCAAGGCAGACGGCGACAACGCCGAGCGCATCGCGGAAAATTATTTGCGGCAACACGGCCTGACCACCATCACCCGCAATTATCGCTGCCGCTTTGGCGAAATTGATTTGATCATGCAGGACGGCGACACCACTGCGTTTGTCGAGGTGCGTTATCGCGCCTCCGACAATTTTGGCGGCGCGGCGGCGAGCATTCACCCGGCCAAGCAGCGCCGTATCATCGCTGCCGCCGGACATTATTTGACGGCCATTCGCCATCCACCGCCGTGCCGCTTTGATGCCATACTCCTGAAAAAGCTGGATGCATCGGAAGTGGAGTGGATCAAGGATGCATTTGGCGTTTGACCGCAGCAGAATCAACCCTGAAATCATGGAGAGCCACAAATGAAACGAATTTTGACAGGCACTTTTCTTTTGCTGGGCATGCTCACCCTGCAAGGCTGCTTCCCGCTGGCGGCTGTCGGCGTAGGCGCGACCGCACT
>JANPNJ010000379.1:0-3011 GCA_031427395.1 Burkholderiales bacterium | reverse complement strand
CATCCGCGTATCGCCGTGGTTGGCAAGGGCGTGTGTTTTGACACCGGCGGACTCAACATCAAAGGTGCCGAGGGCATGCGGCAAATGAAAAAAGACATGGGCGGCGGCGCCCATGCGCTGGCACTGGCGCGCCTGGTCATGCAGGCCAAATTGCCGGTGTCGCTGCAGATGCTGGTGCCGGCAGTCGAAAACGCGATTGCGGGCAACGCCTACCGCCCTGGTGAAATTGTCTCGAGCCGCGCCGGGCTCAAAATTGAAATCGGCAACACCGATGCCGAAGGACGGGTGATCCTGTCCGATGCGCTGGCCTATGCCGCCGAAAACAAACCCGCCCTGATCATCGATTTTGCCACCCTCACCGGCGCGGCACGCGTGGCGCTGGGGCCCGAGTTGCCCGCGACCTTCGCCAATTCCGAGGAGTGGTATCAACGCCTGCAGGCCGCCTCGGTCGCCGCGCAGGATCCGATCTGGCGCATGCCGCTGTGGCAGCCGTATCACGCCATGATCAAAAGCAACATCGGCGACATCATCAACACCGGCGGCGCACAGGCAGGGGCGGTGACGGCGGCGCTGTTCCTGGAATGTTTCATTCCCACGGGGCAGGCGTGGATTCATATCGACTGTTTTGCATGGAATCCAAAATCACGCCCCGGCCGCCCGGAAGGTGGCGAGGCACAATCCCTGATGGCCGCATTCACGATGCTCAAAACCACATTTGCCGCGTAATCGGGTTTGACCGGGTGTGTGTTTGCCGTTATAATTGCAGGCTTTCCTTGGCAACAAAACAAACACGGCCAAGGGTATATGATGGGGCGTTAGCTCAGCTGGTAGAGCAGCGGACTTTTA
This sequence comes from Burkholderiales bacterium, assembly GCA_031427395.1. Classification (GTDB taxonomy): domain Bacteria; phylum Pseudomonadota; class Gammaproteobacteria; order Burkholderiales; family Usitatibacteraceae; genus UKL13-2. The sequence continues at coordinate 2,165 of JANPNJ010000379.1, read as the reverse complement.
ATCCGTTGGTCGGCAGTTCGAATCTGCCACGCCCTACCAAAATTCAAACGGCGCACGATTTTTCGTGCGCCGTTTTTCTTTTTTGTGCCAACGATGCCACTCACCCCCACCTGCGCTTCATCACAATCACCGCCAGCGCCAGACACAGCGTGACAATGTTGGCCACCACCATCGGCGTGGATGCAATCATCACGCCATAAACCAGCCACAGCGCAACACCCGCGGTAAAACTCAAATACATCGGCATGGAAATATCCCGCGCACTTTTCGAGCGCCAGATTTTGAGCACCTGCGGCACAAAGGCGATGGTGGTGAGAAAAGCGGCAAGCGAACCAACCAGATCAATCATGGTGGTCACGTTTTCAGAGAAAACGGCGTGAAATTGGTGTCACGGTCATAGTGGTCTTCCGACTCGGCGCGCTTGAGTGCCTGCACCAGCCAGATGGTCAGCGGCAAAAACAATATTTCCACCAGCACTTTCAGTCCCCACTGCGCGGCCATGATTTTGAGCAGCAGCTCATTGCCCCAGATGCCGTAAAACGCCAACGGATAAAACAGCAGCGAATCCACCCCTTCGCCGATGACCGTGGACGCCACAAAGCGCCAGCCCATGCGTTTGCCGTTGTCCGCCACTTTCATTTTGGCGAGCACATACGAATTGACAAACTCGCCGCAAAAATACGCCAGCATCGACGCCAGCACAATGCGCGGCGTCTGGCCGAAGATGGTTTGGTAGGCAGCCTGGTCACCCCAACCCGGCGCGGGCGGCAAGGCCACCACCACGCTTGCCATCATGGCGGCAAAGGCCATCGCGGCAAAGCCCGCCCAGATGACCCGGCGCGCGCGCGCATAGCCGTACACTTCGGTGAGGATGTCGCCGAACACATACGACAGCGGAAAAAACAACACGCCCGCGCCAAAAGTGAACGCACCAATCAGCGGCAAATCAATTTGCGCGGCCTTGGCCGGACCGATCAGGTTCGAGCAGAGAAACACGGTGACAAACGCCACCATCACCCAATCGTAAAAACGATACTGGCGAACGTGCGGGGCTGGTTCACCCATGGCGCTGCCTTTGCATTTCATACATGGCAATGGCCGCGCACACGGCGGCATTCAGCGACTCGGTGCCTGCCGCCATCGGGATGGTCACTTTATGGCTTGCCCGCGCGATGATGTCATCCGCCAGCCCGGCACCCTCACTGCCGATGAGTATCGCCAGCGGCCTCGTCATATCGGTTTGCACAATGGGGGTGACACCCACTTGTGCCGGCAACATGGCCAGGGTGTTGCCCCGGAAGCTGTCCAAAAATTGGCTAATGTCCACACCCTCGACAATGTTGACCGAGAAATGCGCGCCCTGCCCGGCGCGCAGCACCTTGGGCGACCAAGCGAAAGCGGTGCCGTGGCCGAGCAGCGCATGACGCACACCAAAGGCCGCGGCACTGCGCAAAATCGCGCCGACGTTGCCGGGGTCCTGCACATTGTCGAGGACGATGACCGCATCGGCATCCGCGGGGATGGCGTGGGAGACGGGCGTATCGGCAATGGCCATGATCGCCGCCGGGGAGTGGAGCGAGGAGGCTTCGTTGATGAGGGCGTCAGCCAGCACATTGACGTCCACGTTTCGGCCTTCGATTTTTTTCAGCAACGCCGTGGCATCATCACTGTCCATGGCCGATTCACGGATCGCCAGCGCCAGCGGCATGCGGCCGGAGGCAATGAACGCCGTCACCAGATGCGCCCCGTCAAGCACACTGTGGCCGCTTTTTTTGCGCTCGCGCGATGAATGGGCAAGGCCGATCAAGTGGCGGACAAAGGCGTTGTCGCGGGAGCGGATGGTCTTCATAAAAAAACGCAAACACCAATAAACAAGCGGTGTTTCAGGCATTTATTGCTGAAAATACCCGCCGAATGGCGACTTTCATAAAATATTTTGTCATTCCTGCGAAAGCAGGAATCCAGTCCTCGTGTATTTTCAAAACCTTGGATTGGACTGGGTCCCAGCCTCCGCTGGGACGACGGGACTTTTAGAATTTTCGCCAAATTTTGCAACAGTTTGGTCATGATTTTTTTTGTGCCATTGCGCTTGCCGCCGCACGCACCGGCGCAAAGCTCACCCGGTGTATCGGACACGGCCCAAATTCCGCCAGCGCCGCCATGTG
>JANPNJ010000378.1:0-1528 GCA_031427395.1 Burkholderiales bacterium | reverse complement strand
CATGAACGAGCCGCCATAAGTGTCCGAGGCAAGCGGCCAGCCGGCGGTGTGCACGACTAGACCGGGCTGGTGTTGCGCGGGCGTGACTTCCCATAGTTCCTTCAGGCCGATGCCATACACCTGCGGATCACGTCCGGCGTTCAAATCAAAACGCGCCTGCAATTGTTTGCCCAGATGGCCGCGGCAGCCTTCGGCGAACAGTGTGTATTTGGCGTGCAATTCCATGCCGCGCTGAAAACGCGCGGTGGCCTCGTGGTTTTTGCCGATGCCCATGTCGCCGGTGGCGATGCCTGTGACCGCACCGTGCTCGTTGAACAGAATTTCCGACGCCGCAAAGCCCGGATAAATTTCCACCCCCAACGCCTCGGCCTGCGTGCCCAGCCAGCGGCACACATTGGCCAGCGAAATCACATAGCAGCCGTGATTCTGGAAGCAGCCCGGCAGCATCCAGCCCGGCACTTTGCGCGCGGCGGTTTCCGTCAAAAACATGAAGCGGTCTTCGGTCACCGGCTGGTTGAGCGGCGCGCCGAGGGTTTGCCAGTCCGGCAGCAACTCGGTGAGGGCGAGCGGGTCCATCACCGCGCCCGACAAAATATGCGCACCGACTTCCGAGCCTTTTTCGACCACACAGACATTGATGTCGGTGTTGCCCGCCGCTGCCTGCTGCTTCAGGCGGATGGCCGCCGCCAGGCCGGCCGGGCCGGCGCCGACTATAACGACATCGTATTCCATGATTTCACGGGGGGAAAGTTCGGCTGGGGACATGTGTTCCTGCGGCGGGACTGGTTGCCAGTATTATAGTGGGGCGCATTGCCTTCCCGGCATGCCATATCCCGGAAAACAACCATGACGAATGTTTCAGCAGCCGGATTTATTGCCGTCGGCCTCGGCGCCGCCATCGGTGCGTGGTCGCGTTATGGTTTGAATATCTGGCTCAATCACCGCCATGCGCATTTTCCGCTGGGAACATTTGCGGCCAACGCCGTCGGCGGCTTTTTGGTCGGGGTGGCGCTGGTGTATTTTGTCCGCCACCCGGATTTATCGCCCGCGTGGCGGCTGTTCATCATCACCGGATTTTTGGGCGGCCTGACCACCTTCTCCACCTACTCGGCCGAAGTGGTCACGCTGATCGAGCACGGCAGCTTTGGCTGGGCACTCGCCGTTGGCGGATCTCACCTGATGGTGTCGCTGGCGCTGACGGTGGTGGGGTTGTGGGTGGGCAGGGCGGTTTGGGTGTGAAGATGGCAGGATGTTAATCCCAGTGGCGAGGGGATCCTGTATGTTTTTAAGATTGCCTTGCAATAACATTTTTGTTATTATTTGTGCGTGGACTACGAGATCAGTTTTTACAGTGATGCAGTTGAAGAGCAGATACTCGCCCTGCCTGATACGCTTGCCGCACGATATGTGGCTTTCAAAGGCAGGGCTTTTAGAGCGATGGAACAAAAAAATCAGCAAAAAGGGCACCGGCTTTGTCCAACCGCTCAAGCCTCACGAACATTGGCACGTAGACGTTTCGTACATCAAC
>JANPNJ010000377.1:0-5131 GCA_031427395.1 Burkholderiales bacterium | reverse complement strand
GTGAGTTTGTTTAAATTTCATTTGAATAATAATGATGGAGATAATGCCGTGAAAGCCATGAATATTGCAATTTTGATCGCGCACTCATTGGCCTCCGCGCCGGAATTGGCGAAAAAAACATTGTCCATTTCGGCCAGCGCGCACAGTTTGTCGGCGAGCGCCGCCTGCTCGGGAATGTTGACCAGGTTAGAGGTGTGAATGAGGCGCGCCGCCTGGTCGCGGATGGCCTTGACCAGTTTCGGATGCGCGTGACCCAACCCGGACACGGCAATGCCCGCCAGCGCGTCCAGGATTTTGCGCCCATCAGTGGTGGTAAGCCACGCGCCTTCACCGTGGGTGAAAGCAACTTCGAGTGGCGCATAGGTGTTCATCTGGTGGGGGGACAGCATGTGCAAATTCCTCGCAAAACAAATTCAAAAATAAAAACGGCGGAATCGAATTCTCGATGGCCGCCGTGTTGAAGGTGATATCGAGGAGAAATACTAGGCCAAATGTAATTTTGGCGCAACCGCTGCCCCGTCGTCAGGCACAAGCGACGAAATGCGGATTGCGTGGAGCAGGCCGCCGTTAATCCTGCGCCAGTTTTTTGAGCAATATGTTTGCCAGCGCCTCGGCATGGACGCGCAATTCCGGCACGGCGGTTGCCTCCCAGTCGCGCGCCTTCAACAATGGGCCGACGTAATACAGCGCCCCGCCGGTTGGGCTGGTTTCGGCGCCGAGCCGATAATCCGCCGCCACCAGGATGCCCTGCCGCAGCGCATCCGCCACAATCAGCCCATCCGCCGCCATTTGGGTGAGCAACGCGTCGCCGCGAATGTCAGACGAGGGACCGGTGCAGTTAATCACCGTGCCGACATCCAAAGTCTTGATCCGATGGTCGCCGCGTGTTTGCACACGCACCACCACGCCTTGGGCGTGCATCTCGATTGCCATGATCCGCGCAGCCATGGAAACCAACTCGCCGCGTGCGGCCGCATCGGCCATCACGTTGAATATCGCTGGCGCGGCGCGATGACGATGGGTTTCCCAATAGGGCTTGAGGTGGCGCAGAAAGCGCCGCTGCTCGGCCAATGGCAACTTTTGCCACAGTTGCGGAGTGAGGGGGCGCAGGCCAGCCACCACATCGCGCCAATTTCCTCCGCTCTTTTCGATATCTGCAATGTGTGCCCTCACCGTCCGCAACATCTGGCGCGTGCCGGGGTTGGCGAGTATTGCGGGTGGCGCCTGGTCAAAGGCCGGCGGGGCAACCGATGCGCGGTGCGGCTGCGGCCACAGGCCCCGCCTGGACAGCGCAAACAAACGCAACGCCGTTGGCGCACGGGCGCGCAGCGAAACCACCATGTCAAACATGGTCAATCCGGTGCCCAGCAACAGCACCGGTTGGCGCAGATCAACTGCGTTAAGCGCACCTTCGGCCCAGGGATCGCGGATGTAGCGGTCACTGCCAAAAAATCCAGTCGCATCATTGCCCGCGAAGACAGGATTGGCGGGCGGCAAATTGCCCAGCGCCAGTACCACAATATCCGCTGTCATGCTCTGGCCGTCGGCAAATTGCAGCCGGTATGACGGTCGTTGCGCGTCGTTGCCCAAGGGCTGAATTGACGACACCACTTGCTGCTCTATGCCAAAACCAGCGGCAGAGGATTTCCGCGCGCCCTCCAGAATGTGTTGCAAATACCGTCCGTACCAGAAGCGCGGCACAAAACTGCCGCCCTCGGCGCCGACCTGATTCGCATGCAAATAATTCAAAAAGTCATCCGGCTTGTTGTCGAATGCACTCATCCGTCCCGCTGGCACGTTCAACAAGTGATCGGGCGAACTGGTGCCATAGGCCAAGCCTCGCGCCAGCCCCGACGAACTTTTACCCGCGTGTGGCCGGTTGAACAGAATAATTCTGGTGCGCGGGTTGGTGACGCCCCGCAGTAGGCGGGCGGCGACCATCGTCCCGCAGAATCCCGCCCCCACAATGGCAATGACTTGATCATTGGCGTGGGGCGGAAGCGTGAAATGAGTGTGATTTTCTGTCATGCCTGAAATTGGATTTTAGGATCGCTGATGCACATAAACGGCAAAAAGAGCCCGGTTTTACGGCTGGCCAATCCCTTTGAACCGCACCACACACGATATAATTTTACGGACTAATTTTACCAATCTGTTTTACGTACTATAGGCACTATAGGCAAACCATCCGTTGTCATTGACGGTTGTTGGTCACTGTCCTTTTTTCCGGGTTTGCCCATTGATTATCCCGCTGGATTTTTCCCTCACCACACTGTTGGCCGAATGGAGCCCGGCATGAGCCGGATTCACCTGGTCATTCATGGTGTGACCAACATTGGACGCACGTTTCGTCCGAGCGATTGAGCCGAGCGCCTGTGCGGAATCATGTCTTCATTCGGCGGCGACCAGCAAATGCGTTACTCACCTTTTGTGCGCCCGACCCTGATTGAGGGGGTACGCTGCGTGTTGGTTGACCCACAACTGGCCGAACTCGAGCCGCGCGCGTATCGTTTTTTGTTCGATTTCGCCAAAGACAATGATCTGGTGGTGACTGATCCTGCCTTGCTGGAACAGGATGATTATTGCCCGGCGCCGGAAAAATCCTACGCCAGTGTGGCGGCCTAGCCTGCATATTTCACGGGGGGCGGGTTACGCCCCTAAAAAAACAAAACGCCGCAAGGTTTCCCTTGCGGCGCGACAAAATTTGCATTGCCCGCTTTCCCCTGACATCGGGAAAACCGGCGAATCAGAAAAATCAGGCCGTTGCGGTGGCGCCCAACGCCTTGATGGCTTTGGTCAGGCGGCTCTTGTGGCGCGCCGCTTTGTTTTTGTGGATGATTTTTTTGTCGGCAATCGAATCGATGGTGCTGACATTGGCCTGGTAGGCGGCCTGGGCCGCGGCCTTGTCACCCTTGGCGACAGCCACGACGATTTTTTTGATCGCGGTGCGGAGTTCGGTACGCTGCGCCATGTTGTGGGCGCGTTGCTTGACGGCTTGTTTGGCGCGTTTGGCGGCGGATTTGATATTTGCCATGGCTGGTTTCCGGAATCAACTCAAAATGAAAAAAGTGCGCGAAAAATTTGCGCGAAGCCGAGTATTATAGCCAGCCCACATGAAAAAGCAAATAGCCGGGCTGCAACACAGGAAATCGCCGGGTCATTTGAATTCTTGGGCGATTTTGCTGTTTTTGGCTGATTTTGCTGACAATTCACCCTTCTTCTGGGAAATTTAGGTCGCTTTTCTCATTTTCTCGCATGGATATGCAAAAACTGGTGGTGGTGGATTACGGCATGGGCAATTTGCGATCGGTGGCCAAAGCCTTTGAGTTTGCCGCTAGGGAGGGCAATATTCCCGTCGAAGTGGTGATTTCAGGCGATCCGGCCACGGTGGCATCGGCGGATCGCGTGGTCTTCCCAGGCCAGGGCGCCATGCCCGATTGCATGCGTTTTTTGCGCCAAAGCGGGCTGGAGCGTGTGGTTCGTGACGCGGCAAAAAACAAACCGTTTTTTGGCGTTTGTGTCGGCATGCAAATGCTGTTCGAGCACTCCGAGGAAGGCGATACCGATGGCCTCGGCATTTTTGCCGGCTCTGTCAAAAGATTTCACCCGCTGGAGCCAAGCCAAAAAGTGCCGCACATGGGCTGGAACAACGTGGCAGCCAATGCCGACAACCGTTGCGCGGACGCGATGTTCCGGGGCGTGGCATCCGGCACCCGCTTTTATTATGTGCATTCATACTATTGTGCACCGGCCGATTCAGGCATTATTGCGGCAACAACAAACTACATTGAGACCTTTACGGCAGCCGTCGGGCGCGATAATATTTTTGCCACTCAATTCCATCCTGAAAAAAGCCACCACGCCGGTTTGACGGTGTACAAAAATTTCCTGAACGCCAACCCGTAGCAAACGGGGCGCTTCGTCCCATCGCGCACAATCCACTACCACCATCATCATGTTGATTATTCCGGCAATCGATATCAAGGACGGCCACTGCGTGCGTCTCGAACAGGGCGACATGCAGCGTGCCACGGTTTTTTCCGATAACGCAGGTGAAACCGCGCGGCGCTGGAAGGATCTGGGTTGCCAACGCCTGCATGTGGTGGATCTGAATGGCGCGTTTGCGGGCAAGCCAAAAAACGAATCTGCCATCAAGGAAATCATCGCGGTCATGGGCGAGGATGTGCCAGTGCAACTGGGCGGCGGCATCCGCGATCTCGACACCATCGAGCGTTACCTGGACGACGGGGTAACCTACATTGTGATTGGCACGGCGGCGGTGAAAAATCCCGGCTTTTTGCACGAGGCGTGTGATGCCTTTCCCGGCCACATCGTGGTGGCATTGGATGCCAGGGACGGCAAAGTGGCCACCGATGGCTGGTCGAAACTTTCCGGCCATGATGTGATTGACCTGGCCAAACGTTTTCAGGATTACGGCGTGGAGGCGGTGCTGTACACCGACATCGGCCGCGACGGCATGATGACCGGCGTCAACATTGAGGCCACCGTCAAACTGGCGCAGGCCCTGACCGTGCCGGTGATCGCCTCGGGCGGCCTGAACGATCTGGCGGATGTGAAAAAACTCAAGCTGGTGGAGGCCGAAGGCATCATGGGCGTTATCACCGGCCGCGCCATTTACGAGGGCAAGCTCGACTTCAAGGCCGCGCAAGCGGCGGCGGCGTAAGCTGCGTAGGCGGCGGCAACCCATGTTGGCCAAACGCATCATTCCCTGCCTGGATGTCCATGCCGGCCGCGTTGTCAAAGGCGTGAATTTCATCGATCTGCGCGACGCCGGCGACCCGGTGGCCATCGCCAAAAAATACAATGACGAAGGCGCGGACGAAATCACTTTTCTCGACATCACCGCCTCGTCCGATCAGCGCGACATGATTCTCGATGTCATCTCACAGGTGGCCGACCAGGTGTTTATCCCGCTCACCGTCGGCGGCGGCGTGCGCCAGGTGGATGATGTGCGCCGCCTGATGAATGCCGGCGCGGACAAGGTCAGCATCAATACCTCGGCCATCACCAACCCGCAACTGGTGCGTGACGCCGCCAACCGGTTTGGCTCGCAGGCCATTGTGGTGGCCATTGACGCGCGCCGGAAAAAAGACGGCGAAGGCTGGGAAGT
>JANPNJ010000376.1:0-4366 GCA_031427395.1 Burkholderiales bacterium | reverse complement strand
GTGGAGTAGCCGAACATCTCCGACAACGGCACTTCCGCCTTGATGACCTTGCCGCCGCCACCGGAAATATCTTCCATGCCCTGCACCATGCCACGGCGTGACGACAAGTCGCCCATCACCGTGCCGGCGTAGTCTTCCGGGGTTTCGACTTCAACGGCCATCATCGGCTCAAGCAACACCGGGTTCGCCTTGCGCATGCCCTCCTTGAAACCGATCGAGGCGGCCATCTTGAAGGCGTTTTCGTTGGAGTCAACATCGTGGTACGAACCGTAATGCAGGGTCACCTTGACGTCAACCACCGGGTAGCCGGCCAGCACGCCATTGGGCAGCGTTTCAAGCAAACCTTTCTCGACCGCCGGAATGAATTCGCGCGGCACCACACCACCCTTGATGGCGTCAACGAACTCGAAGCCTTTGCCGGACTCCTGCGGTTCCACTTTCAGAACAACGTGACCGTACTGTCCGCGTCCGCCGGACTGCTTGACGAATTTGCCTTCGGCGTTTTCGACCGTGCCGCGAATGGTTTCGCGATAAGCCACTTGCGGCTTGCCAACTGACGCCTCCACGCCGAATTCGCGTCTCATGCGGTCAACAATGATCTCAAGGTGCAACTCGCCCATGCCGGAAATGATGGTCTGACCGGACTCTTCGTCAGTGTGCACACGGAAAGAAGGATCTTCTGCGGCCAGACGGCTAAGCGCGATACCCATCTTTTCCTGATCGACCTTGGTTTTCGGCTCCACTGCCTGGGAGATCACAGGCTCGGGGAATATCATGCGTTCCAGCGTCAAAATCGCGCTTGGATCACACAACGTTTCGCCGGTTGTGACATCCTTCATGCCAATGCATGCGGCAATGTCACCTGCGCAGATTTCATCTATTTCCTGGCGGTTGTTCGCATGCATCTGCACGATGCGGCCAATGCGCTCTTTTTTGCCGCGCCCCGGGTTGTATACCGTGTCGCCCTTGTTCAAAACACCGGAGTACACACGCACGAATGTCAACTGGCCGACAAACGGATCGGTCATCAACTTGAAGGCCAGAGCGGAAAATTTTTCCTTGTCGTCCGCCTTGCGGGTGACCGGATTTTCGCTTTCGTCCATACCCTTGACCGGCGGAATGTCGGTGGGTGCCGGCATATAGTCGATCACGGCATCCAACATCGCCTGGACACCCTTGTTTTTGAACGCCGAGCCGCACAGCATCGGCACGATTTCGCTCTTGATGGTGCGCTCGCGGATACCGGCTCTGATTTCGTCCTCGGTCAGCTTGCCGCCTTCCAGGTACTTGTTCATCAGCTCTTCATTGGCCTCGGCCGCCGACTCGACCAGCTTGTTGTGCCACTCATCACACACATCAACAAGCTCGGCCGGAATGTCGCCGTAGGTGAACGTCACGCCCTTGTCTTCCTCGCTCCAGATGATCGCTTTCATCTTGACCAGATCGACCAGGCCCTTGAAATTTTCTTCCGCGCCGATTGGCACCTGCAACGGCACCGGGTTGGCCTTCAGGCGCGCCTTCATCTGGTCATAGACCTTGAAAAAGTTCGCGCCGGTGCGATCCATCTTGTTGACAAACGCCAGGCGCGGCACTTTGTATTTGTTGGCCTGGCGCCAGACGGTTTCGGACTGCGGCTGCACACCGCCCACCGCGCAATACACCATGCAGGCACCGTCGAGCACCCGCATCGAACGCTCGACCTCGATGGTGAAGTCAACGTGTCCCGGCGTGTCAATGATGTTGATACGGTGCTGTGGGTAGTTTTTGGCCATGCCGCTCCAAAAACAGGTGGTGGCGGCGGAGGTGATGGTGATGCCGCGCTCCTGCTCCTGCTCCATCCAGTCCATGGTCGCCGCGCCATCGTGCACTTCGCCGATTTTGTGATTCACACCCGTGTAAAACAGGATGCGTTCGGTGGTCGTGGTTTTACCCGCGTCAATGTGCGCGGAAATGCCGATGTTGCGATAACGTTCAATTGGGGTTTTGCGTGCCATTAAACTAACCTTCACTAACTTTCATGCGGGGCGACCAACCTACAAGAAGCCCCTGCCATTCATCTGTCGCCTGCGCGACCAACTGGCAAATTGCGATAAACACAAATAATCGGGCATCACACCAACACCGAACGCGCCAACTGCACGGCCATTCGGTGTCACCCGGCATCAATTGCGCCTAAAGATAATTTGCGACTAGAACCGGTAATGGGCGAAGGCTTTGTTGGCCTCGGCCATGCGGTGGATTTCCTCACGTTTTTTGATCGCCGCGCCGCGGCCTTCAGCGGCATCAAGCAACTCACCCGCCAAACGCGCGCCCATCGATTTTTCGCCGCGCTTCCTCGCCGCCTCACGAATCCAGCGCATTGAGAGCGCCAGGCGACGCACCGGACGGACTTCAACCGGCACCTGGTAATTGGCACCGCCAACCCGGCGTGATTTGACTTCCACCATCGGCTTGACCGCATTGATCGCGGTGCTGAACACCTCAATCGGGTCTTTCCCGGATTTTTTCTGGATCTGGTCCAGCGCACCATAAATAATGCGCTCCGCGACCGATTTTTTACCGGCGGTCATGAGCACATTGACGAACTTGGAAAGTTCGACGTTCTTGAATTTCGGATCCGGCAGGATCTCGCGTTTGGGGACTTCGCGACGACGAGGCATGATTGTTTCCTCTTGCTGATTGCTGAAAAATTAAGGGGACGCTTACTTCGCGCCGCCGGCCTTTGGCCGCTTGGTGCCGTATTTGGAGCGCGACTGCTTGCGGTCTTTGACGCCCGCCGTGTCCAGCGAGCCGCGCACCATGTGATAACGCACGCCCGGCAAGTCTTTCACGCGGCCGCCGCGAATCAACACCACCGAGTGCTCCTGGAGGTTGTGGCCTTCGCCGCCGATGTATGAAATGACTTCATAGCCATTGACGAGGCGCACCTTGGCGACCTTGCGCAAAGCCGAATTCGGCTTCTTTGGGGTCGTGGTGTAAACGCGTGTGCAAACGCCGCGTTTTTGCGGGCTGTTCTGCAAAGCCGGCGACTTGCTTTTCACGGTGACTTTGACGCGCGGTTTGCGCATCAACTGATTGATGGTTGGCATAGGTAAATCCGCTCGATGGAAATCGAATAATTGTCAATGGCTGAATTGTTTCCTGCTCGAAACTTGGCTCACAAAAACAGTGAGAAGCTTCGGGTTCGAATACAGGACTCTTGTGAAACACCGCTGCCTTCAAAAAACCGAAAGCAACAAATTTCAGAGAGCCTTACATTTTAAAGCGAATGATGTGCTCATGTCAAACATCTGTTGAATTTGATTCGTTTGGCAGTGACAACCAAGGCGCATTAAGGAAAACCCCGCATTTCGCGGGGTTTTCCATTGCAGCCCGAACTTGGCGCTGCCCTATGCTGCCGCCTCCGTCGCCTTTTCCTCGGTCTCGTCGATGACAAAACCAAAATCAGCCGAAGAAGTTGAGGCGCGCGGACCCACACGCTTGCGCGCGCGGTGGTACGCCAGACCCGTGCCGGCCGGAATCAAACGCCCGACAATCACGTTTTCCTTGAGGCCACGCAGGTCGTCCTTTTTGCCCATGATGGCCGCTTCGGTCAACACGCGGGTGGTCTCCTGGAACGATGCCGCCGAAATGAACGAATCGGTGGACAGCGATGCCTTGGTGATGCCCAGCAGGTTGTATTGATACTGCGCCGGTTTTTTGCCGTCCTTGATGGCACGGTCGTTCTCGCCCAGCACTTCGGCGCGCTCGAGCTGCTCACCGAGGATAAAGCGGGTTTCGCCCGGATCCACGATGGACACCCGGCGCAACATTTGCCGGACAATGACTTCGATATGCTTGTCGTTGATCTTCACGCCCTGCAAACGATACACGTCCTGCACTTCGTCGGTGATATACCGCGCCAGCGCCTCCATGCCCTGCAAACGCAGAATGTCGTGCGGATCCGCCGGTCCATCAACAATCGTCTCACCCTTGTTGACCACCTGGCCATCATGCGCGGTGACGTGTTTGTCCTTTGGAATCAAATATTCATGCGGCGTGCCGTCAAAGTCGGTGATGACCAGACGTTGCTTGCCCTTGGTTTCCTTGCCGAATGAAACGGTGCCAGTGACTTCCGCCAGCACACCCGCATCCTTGGGCGAACGCGCCTCAAACAACTCGGCGACACGCGGCAGGCCGCCGGTGATGTCGCGGGTCTTTGACGACTCCTGGGGGATACGCGCCATTACCTCACCCACCCCAACCTGCTGGCCGTTTTTGACGGTGATGATGGAGCCGATCTGGAACGTGTAGGCAACGGGCGCATCGGAATTGTGCTGTTTCATTTCCTTGCCGCCCGCACCCAGCAATTTCACCGCCGGGCGCA
>JANPNJ010000375.1:0-21173 GCA_031427395.1 Burkholderiales bacterium | reverse complement strand
CTGCGGTTCAAATTCAATTTGGTGTTGGTGGCCATTTTTGCAGCCGGTTTTTCGGCGGTGGGAATTTTTGCCGACCGTTATTTGCAAAATCAGGCCATTGACGACGCCAAACGTGCCGCGCAGATGGTGCTGGATGTCTCGGCCATCACCGCTCTGGACACAACAATCAGCGGATTATTGGGCTCACGCCTGATTGAAATGAAATTGCGGGCATTCGATGCCAGTGAGCCGCAATCGGGAATTGACGGCGAGGTCGCGCAACGCTTGCAGGAAGCCCGCGGCGGCGTGCGGCCGGAGCTGGTTGAGGTGTTCAATCATGCCGCAGGCGGCAAAAGGCTCATCGTTGCCAGAATATTGCGCCAGCCCGATGTCCCGGCGCGCATCGTCATCGTCAACATCGACCATAAAACGGTGATCACCACCGCCAGGCTGGCGCTGACGACGTTCATGAGCTCATTGGCCGCGGTTTTTTTTGCCGCTTTTTTTGTGTTGAACCTGATGCTTGACCGCATGATTGTGCGGCCTGTGGCGGAAATGGCCAGGCAGGCGGACGCGGTGTCGGTTGGTGACTTTTCAATTGCCGAATTCAAGCCGCAAAGCAAGGACGAAATCAGCGTGCTGGGCATTGCCTTCAACCGCATGCGCCGCAGCACCGAGGAAGCCATCAAACTGTTGCGCGGCGGCTGACACAACAGCATCGGCGCTCAGCGCCGGAATACCTCGCTGTGCCGGTAATTCGCCCGGACATGCCGCAACCCGACCAATATCGCCGCACTCGCAGGCAGCGCCATCAGCACACCAAAGAATCCAAACAATTGTCCGAACGCCAGCAAGGCGAAAATCACTGCGACCGGATGCAGTCCGATCCGGTCACCGACAAATTTGGGCGTGACCGCAAAACCCTCAATCACCTGGCCCACGGCAAACACCGCCCACACCATGCCCAGACCAGCCAAAGACGCCTCGGGCTGCATCATTGCCGCGATGGTGCCCAGCACCACACCCGTGCCCACCCCCAGATAGGGGACAAACACCAACAAGCCGGTGATGAGGCCTACGGGCAGAGCAAATTTCAGTCCTACAGCCCACAGGCCAACCACATAAAACGTCGCCATCACCGCCATCACCAACAGTTGCCCGCGCAAAAATTCCGCCAGCACCGCATCGATTTCCCTGGCCACACCCGCCACCATGTTGTGATAACGGCGGGGGACAAGGGCATCGACCTGGCCCACCAAAACATCCCAGTCACGCAGCACATAAAAAAACACCACCGGTATCAACGCCAGATTCACCAGCAACGCCAACACCGCGAGGCCACCCGAGCCCACGGTGGCAAACACGCGCCTGGCAATCCCGCCCGCATCGGCGGCGTGATCCTGCATGAATTGGCGGATGGTGGTGGCATCGAGTGTGATGTCGGTGCCCAGCCGGGTGTTGACCCACGGCATGACATTGGTTTTGAGATGTTCAACAAAACCCGGAATCAGTTGGGCGAGCTGCACCATTTCCCGGGTGAACAGCGGCAACACAATCAGCATCAGCAAAAGCATCGCCACCAACACCAGCAATACCGCCATGGCCGCGCCAATGGCGCGCGGCACACCACGCGCGGCGAGCCGGTCCACCAGCGGATCAAAAATATAGGCGAGGATGGCGGCCGCCAGAAACGGCGCGAGTATCGGCGACAACACCGACAGCAGCCCGCCCATCACCACCAACGCAGCCAAAATCAGGGCGAAGTGCCAATCGAGCCAGCGCGGCAGCCGCGCCTGTGAGTTGGCGCGGATGCGCGCCAGGAATGCAGGGGAATTTTGTTTGGGACGCGCAGGACGATGCTGATTCATATCCGGTAAAATCGAGTCTGTCGAGCCCCCATCCTAACTGAAATCCACCGCAATAAAAACGCTGCCCGCGGATTTCACGTTCCACCTCTGCCACCCACCTCACCACCATGCCCCAGCCCACCCACGCCAGCGATTCCCCCACCGACATCACCCCGCTCACCTACAAACAAGCCGGGGTGGACATCGACGCCGGTGATCAATTGGTTGAAAACATCAAGCCCTTTGCCAAACGCACCATGCGCCCCGAAGTGCTGGGGAGCATCGGCGGTTTCGGCGCGCTGGTGGAAGTGTCCAAACATTACAAAAATCCGGTGATGGTGGCGGGCACCGATGGTGTCGGCACCAAACTGAAACTCGCTTTTCAATTGAACAAACACGACACCGTCGGCGAGGATTTGGTGGCAATGAGTGTCAACGATATTCTGGTGCAGGGTGCCGAGCCGGTTTTTTTCCTCGACTATTTTGCCTGCGGCAAACTCGATGTGGCGGTGGCCACGGATGTCATCAAAGGCATTGCCCACGGCTGTGAATTGGCCGGCTGCGCGCTGATCGGCGGCGAGACCGCCGAGATGCCCTCGATGTACCCGGTGGGCGAATACGATCTGGCCGGATTCGCCGTTGGCCTGGTCGAAAAAGACGCCATCATCACCGGCAAAACCATCACGGCGGGTGATGTGGTGTTGGGGCTGCAATCATCCGGCGCGCATTCCAACGGCTTTTCCCTGATCCGCAAAATCATCGAACGCAGCCGTGTCGATTTGCATGATCCAACAAACGCGTCGTTGGCGCGCGACCTGCTCGCCCCCACCCGCATCTATGTCAAGCCGCTGCTCACGCTGATGAAAGCCGACGGCGGCAATATCGTCAAGGGCATGGCGCACATCACCGGCGGCGGGCTCACCGAAAATATTCCGCGCGTGCTACCCGGCAACGTCACCGCCGTCATCCATCGCCAATCCTGGGTGGCACCACCGGTGTTTGCGTGGCTGCAGGAGCACGGCAACATTGATGATGCTGAGATGGCGCGCACCTTCAACTGCGGCATCGGCATGGTGGTGATTGTCGCGCCCGCTGATGCCGCCACTGCCACCGCACATCTTCAGGCAGCGGGCGAAACCGTGTTTGCCATAGGGGAAATTCGCGCGCGGCTGGCGGACGAGGCGCAAACCATCGTCATTTGACCGGCTGGTGAAAAACTTAAAACCCTATTATCCATGCGCGTTTTGAAGCAAAAAAGTCCGAAAACGCTCATGGATATTGGTGTTTGCCAACAATAATGAAATCCATCGTCATTCTCATTTCCGGCCACGGCTCCAACATGGAGGCCATCCTGCACGCCCAATCGGCAGGAAATTTGCCGCTTGATATCCGCGCGGTGATTTCCAACCGCCCTGATGCAAAAGGCCTGGCCACCGCCGCCACGCACCACGTTGCCTGCCGGGTGGTGGACCATATGGCGTTTGCCGCGCGCGATGAATTCGATGCCGCGCTGGCGGATTCAATCAACGAATTTCGTCCAGATTTTATTGTGCTGGCGGGTTTCATGCGCGTGCTGGGTGCGGACTTCATTGGCCAATTCACCAATCGCATCGTCAATATCCACCCGTCGCTGCTGCCGTCATTTCCCGGCCTGCACACCCACCGCCGGGCCATGGCGGCGGGCGTCAAAATCCATGGTGCCACGGTGCATCTGGTCACCTCAGCACTCGATGGCGGCCCCATCATCGCGCAGGCGGCGGTGCCGGTGTTGCCCGGCGACAGCGAAGCCTCATTGGCCGCGCGGGTGCTGGCGCAGGAACACATACTCTACCCGCAAGTCCTGGCCTGGCTGGCGGCGGGCAGGTTGGAATTTTTGCCAAGTGGTGTCGTCGAACTCGGCCAAGCATACGTTGACAATGGCGAAGGCGGAGATTTTCTTCGTTCGCCAAGGATCAATCCATGACACGCATTTGGTTTTCGCTGCTCGCGATGTTGCTGTTCGCACAAGTGGCACAGGCCGCGCTGCCCAACGTCATCCACGCCACCTATCACGTCCATCGGGGCGGCATGCTGATCGGCAGCATCGATGAAAAATTTGAACGCTTCGGCGAACACGGCGACCGCTACCGGATCACCTCCCGCACCCGCGCCGAGGGGGCGATTGCCCTGTTTTATCGCGACCAGTTCCACTACACCTCTGAAGGCCGCATCGGCACAACAGGATTCATTCCCGCCGTGTTTTCAAGCAGCCGCAAATCCGACACTTCGCGCAATTTCACCACCCGCTTTGATTGGGACAAAAACGAATTGGTGCGGGAGCACCTGTCCGACAACCAGATGGAGCAGGAGATTTTTGCGCTGTCTGCGGGCACCCAGGACAGGCTGTCATCGATGTATCAATTCATGGTCGTGGCACCACGCGGACCATCCATCGCCACCACCATGACACAAGGCAAACAGGCCGAGCAGTATGTCTATCTGAAACAGGGCGAGGCCAAACTCAGCACCCTGGCAGGCGATTTTGAGACCGTCCACTATGCGCGCGACACCAAACAGGGCGGGACAAAAGCACAAATGTGGCTCGCCAAAACAAAATATCATGTGCCGGTGCGCGTGGTTTTTCAGGACACCAAGGGTGCAATCTTCGAGCAAACACTGAACAAACTGGAGATGCAATAACGCCGCACCATTTCCTGGTTGCGGGTTGCTGGCCGCACCCGCAATTTTTGTTTTCTGACATGACGATATGTCCATAGGCAGCGTTCACAACATGTCATCCCTCACCAGGCGGCCACACGGCGCGCTGACCATCGCTTTCGCCGCTTCGGTGGCGTTGCATGGTGCCCTGTACTTCGCCACGCCGCGATATTTTGCTGAATTCACCCCGGCCAGGGCGGTGCGCTACGATGCCTCGCTGACACCGGCTGAGCGTGTGATGGCGTCAGCCACACCGCTGCCTGTGCAAAAAAAGCGGCGACTCAATCCCAAACAAATCACGGTGCCGGAACCGCCCGCAAACGCCCACTACGAGGCCTTGCCGGATGCCCTCCCGCCAGCCCTGCCGACAATGGCAGCAACCGCGCCAGACGAGCCTCCAACACATATTGAACCCCCCGTTGCCATTACACCCACACCCGCACCCGCTGCGGCCGCAGTGGCAGCAGCGACAGCGGCCGCCAAACACCGCGCCCCGGTTTTTGCCGAACGCATTTCCATTGAATACAAATTGACTTCCGCCATCGCCGATGGCGTGGCCAATTTCAGATGGATGCGCCGGGGCAATGACTACGAGATTGAGTCCAGCACCCAGGCCACCGGCTTTTTTGCCGCCGCGCTCACCGGCGTCATCCACCAGCAAAGCAGTGGCACCATCACCGATGAAGGCCTGCGTCCGAGCCAATTTTCGCTGCGCCGGGGTGAGGGCGAGGCCGAAACGGCGGAATTCAACCGCGGCAACAATTCACTCACCTTCAAGCGGCGCAATGTCATTCGCAGCGTGCCGCTGGCGCGCGACATGCAGGACATGCAAAGTTTTTTGTTTCAGCTCGCCTATGACGCACCGCGCCTGGCCGAATCAAACGACAAGCTCGACGTGCTGGTGACCAACGCCCGCAAGGTATATCGCTACCAATTCAAGAAAATCGGCGTGGAAATCGTTGAAACCCGCTTCGGTGCCATCGAGGCCATTCGCCTGTTGTCGGATGCGGCCAACCCGGAGGACGCCTACGAGGTTTGGCTGGCACCCCGATATTTTCATCTGCCGGTGAAAATCAAAATGTATCTGGGCAGATTTCCGTTTGAACAGCTTGTCACCCGCATTGGCGTCTCGGAGGATGCCGCCGCCATGCCTGCCACGCCCCCTGGCGCGAATACAGCCAAATAATTGCCCCTCATTCAGGGTAGCCGGCAGATTGCCAGACTTGGAATACCGTGCCATGTCTGCGATAATGGCGGATTGCAATGTGGCCGTTTATCCTCCCCTCCCAACCATGGCGGGGATAGGCGGGACGTGTGTGTTTATCGTCAGGCATCCGCGGTTGCATGAGGCGCGGCACATTTCCACGATATATCCAATATCGCCTGTTTTTGACCTGTCCATTTGTCCAACCGACCTTTTGCCACTATGCCGCTTACCCTAGCTCTCTATCACGCGTTGGTTGATGCGTTGACTGTCATCCTGCCGCTGATTTCCCCCGCCGACATCGGTCTGAAACGCTACTTCAAGGAACACCCGAAATTGGGCTTGCGCGACCGCGGCTTTATCGCCGAAACGGTGTATACCGTGTTGCGCCACCGCCGCTTTATCGAACACGTCGTCACCGACGGCTCCCCGCGCCGCATGGCGCTGGTGGCGCTGACCCGTTTCATGGGCATCAGCGTGCGCGACCTGCACACGGTTTTGCGCGGCGGCGATGAAGCCTGGCTGGCGCAACTCAAGGCCAAAAAGCTCGACAAATTGTCCATCGGCATCGAGGCCGAATTGCCCGATTGGCTGATTGCCCGCATGCGTGCCTCCGGCATGACCGACGCCAAAATCATCGATTTCGGCCAGTCGATGATGAGCCCCGCCCCGCTCGATTTGCGCGTCAACAGCACCAAGGCCAAACGCGACGCGGTGTTGAAGCAATTCCAGCAGGAAGGCATCAAAGCCAGCCTCACCCCGCATTCGCCCCTTGGCATCCGCCTCGAGGAAAAGCCGTCGCTGACAAAACATCCGGCCTTCATCGAAGGCTACATTGAGGTACAGGACGAAGGCTCGCAGATTCTGGGACTCATCATGGAAGCCAAACGCGGCGAAATGGTGGTGGATTTTTGCGCCGGTGCCGGCGGCAAGACACTGTTGATTGCCGCACAAATGGCTTCCGCCGGGCGCGTTTATGCGTTCGATGTTTCCGAAAAACGCCTGACCAACCTGGCACCACGCCTGAAACGATCCGGCTTGTCCAACATCACCCCGCAGCGCATCGCCAGTGAAAAAGACACCAAGATCAAGCGTCTGGCCGGCAAAATCGACCGGGTGTTGGTGGATTCGCCCTGCACCGGTTTTGGCACGCTGCGCCGCAATCCGGATCTGAAATACCGCCAGTCAGAGGAAAGTCTGGCCGAATTGAATGTCAAACAGGCCTCCATCCTGGGGGCGGCGGCAAAAATGGTCGCGCCGGGCGGGCGGCTGGTGTATGCCACCTGCAGCGTGCTGCCGGAAGAAAATGAACATGTGGTTGCCGCGTTTCTCGCCAAAAACACCGATTTTGAAATCGTGCCCATCGCCCAGGTGCTGAAACGGCTCAAGATCGACATCAAACAAGCCGATCACTATTTGCGCCTGTCGCCCAAACAACACAACACCGACGGTTTTTTCGCGGCGGTGCTGCAACGCGCCACAAAGTGACATTTTGTGACCGCGCTGCGGAACGCGGGCAGGAAAATCGTTAATCGCGTAAAATGCGGGTATCTGACAAGGAGCAAATTTTGGATATTTCATTTTTGAACGGCCTGATCGACCTGCCCTGGTGGGGCTATATCGTTTTTGCCGTGGCGGTCACACACATCACCATTGCCGCCGTCACCATCTTTTTGCATCGCGCCCAGGCACACCGCGGGCTCGATCTGCACGCCATCCCTTCGCATTTTTTCCGCTTCTGGCTGTGGCTGACCACCGGCATGGTCACCCGCGAGTGGGTTGCCATCCACCGCAAACACCACGCCAAATGTGAAACCGCCGACGACCCGCATTCACCGGTGTTCTACGGCATCCGCAAAGTACTGACCGAAGGTGCCGAGCTGTACCGCACCGAGTCCAAAAACCGGGAAACCATCGACAAATACAGCCACGGCGTGCCGGACGACTGGATCGAGCGCAACGTTTACGCCAAATATTCCTGGCAGGGCGTGGGACTGATGTTGGTCATCAACCTGATGTTGTTTGGGCCCCTGGGTGCCACCATCTGGGCGGCGCAAATGGCGTGGATTCCCTTCCACGCCGCCGGCATCATCAACGGCATCGGCCATTTCTGGGGCTACCGCCATTACACAGTCAACGACACCAGCCGCAATATCACCCCCATCGCCTTCTGGATCGGCGGCGAGGAATTGCACAACAACCACCACGCCTTCCCGACTTCCGCCCGTTTCTCGATGAAATGGTACGAATTTGATTTAGGCTGGCTGTACATCCGCGTGCTCGAAACGCTGGGATTGGCAAACGTCAAAAAAGTCGCGCCGCAGGCCAAATTCAACTGGAACAAAGTTTCCTGTGACGTGGACACCTTGCAGGCGGTCATCGCCCACCGCTTTGAAATCACCACCAAATACGCCAGCACCCTCAAGGCCACCTGCCACAGCGAGATTCTGCGCCTGCGCGCCGAAGGGGTGGCGTTCAACGGCCTGAAATCCTCCGCTTTTGCGTGGAAAAATTTCCGCACCTGGATGCAATCGGACAACACCACCCTCACCGACGCCAACCGCGCGTCGCTCGACCAGGCGCTCAAACAAAGCGCCACGCTGGAAAAAGTCTATGCCTTCAAGCGCGAGCTGATGGGGTTGTGGGATCGTTCCACCCAGTCCAAGGAAGAATTGGTCGCGCGCCTGGAAGATTGGTGCCGACGTGCCGAGGCGTCAGGCATTGAGGCGCTGCAATTGTTCTCGCGGCGGATTCGCGCCTACGCTTGAGGCTGCCAGTAGCCAATAAAAAACCCGCCAATCGGCGGGTTTTTTGTTTTGCGCACAGAAACGATTATTTCAACTTCGTTTCCTTGTAGTTCACATGCTTCCGCGCCTTGGGATCATATTTCATGAATTCCAGTTTTTCCGGCGTGGTGCGTTTGTTTTTGCTGGTCGTGTAGAAATGACCCGTGCCTGCGGTCGATTCCAGTTTGATTTTTTCGCGTCCACCTTTGGCCATGGTCGCTCTCCTTAGATTTCTACGCCGCTGGCGCGCAGATCGGCAAGCACGGCATCAATGCCGTTTTTGTCGATGGTGCGGAGCCCGGCGTTGGTCAGGCGCAGACGCACCCAACGGTTTTCAGATTCAACCCAAAAACGACGATGCTGCAAATTCGGCAGAAAACGACGTTTGGTTTTGTTGTTCGCGTGGGAAACATTGTTGCCCACCATCGGGGCTTTTCCCGTCACTTGGCATACGCGCGCCATAGGACACCTCTTTCAAGCATTCAGACTGCGGTTGAAAACACGGATCGAAATTACCGATTCCATTGATTTTGATTACCTTCCCTGCGCCTAGTGCATTTTGCGAGCGAAGCCCAAAATTATAACCAAACCAATCACTTAGCGCAACCCGTCAATCATTGCGCATTCCACACTGGCTGAAAGTCAGAATGCGCAACCCCTCACCCCGCCCTCTCCCACAGGCGGGAGAGGGTGAGAAGTGCCGAATTCACTGTTGTGAATTACGGAAAGCTCAACAAACCCTGCTCAGCGAACGAGAGCGAGGCGCCGGGGGCAACAATAAAGTGATCGAGCACCCGCACGTCAATCAGTGCCAGCGCTTCGGCCAGTGTCCTAGTCAAGGCGCGGTCGGCCTGGCTGGGACTGGCTTCGCCGGAAGGGTGGTTGTGCGCCAAAATCACCGAAGCGGCGTTGTGAGCGAGCGCTCGCTTGACGACTTCCCTTGGGTAGACCGAAGTCTGGGTCAAAGTGCCGCGAAAGATTTCATCAACAGCGATCACCCGGTTTTGCGCCGTCAAAAACACCGCGACAAACACTTCATGCGGCAGCCTTGCCAGGGTTGTCCTCAAATAATCCCGCACCGCCTGCGGGTTGGCAAGGGTGTCGGTGAGCTTGATTTCTTCATGCAGCGCGCGTTTGGCCATTTCCACCACCGCCTGCAATTGCACATATTTTGCGCAACCCATGCCGTGTACCGCCATCAGTGATTCCTGCGAGGCCGCAAACAAGCCATTAAGCGAATCAAATTCGCCAAGCAGGTCACGCGCCAGATCAACCGCGCTTTTGCCCCTCACCCCCACCCGCAAAAAAATCGCCAGCAATTCCGCGTCGGACAATGCCGCCGCGCCCTGTGCGAGCAGTCGTTCACGCGGTCGTTCACTGGCCGGCCAATTGGTGATGGACATGCGTTGTCTTTTCGGAAAAATTAATGAATCGCCCATGACCTGGTGACCCGGTAACCAAGTACCCAGTCACCCATTCATTGAGGCTCTTGTAGAATGCTGTCTCCATGAACGCCCCAACCCCACATCCCGACGACGGCGCGGCCGCACACATCGTGCTTGGTATCAGTGGCGGCATAGCGGCGTACAAGGCAGCCGAACTGACGCGCCTAATGGTCAAGGCAGGCATGGATGTCACGGTGGTGATGACTGATGCCGCCACGCGCTTTGTCACACCAGTGACGTTGCAGGCATTGTCGGGCAATAAAGTATTCACCGATTTGTGGGACGCCGACATACCAGGCAACATGGCGCACATCGCCCTGACCCGCCACGCCGATCTGGTATTGGTTGCCCCCGCCAGCGGCAACCTCATGGCCAAAATTGCCCATGGCATTGCGGACGATTTGCTATCCACACTTTGCCTTGCGCGCGATCGGGACAGCTGCCCGCTCCTGTTGGCACCGGCGATGAACGTTGAAATGTGGGACAACCCGGCCACACAGCGCAATGTGGCGACATTGTTGGCGGACGGCAACACGCTGCTGGGGCCGGCACCGGGGGAGCAGGCCTGTGGTGAAACTGGTTTGGGGCGCATGTTGGAGCCAGCCGACATTCTGGCGACTGTCTTGCGAATGTTGGCTGCCAAACACAAAACACCAATACCAACGGCAGTTTCCAGCCATTTATGTGTGGAAAAGGCCGTGGTAACTGCCGGTCCGACATTTGAAGCCATCGATGCCGTGCGCGGCATTACCAATGCCAGCTCTGGGAAAATGGGTTATGCCGTCGCCGAAGCATTGCGCGATGCCGGTGTGGCGGTGACGCTGGTATCCGGCCCCACCACTTTGCCCGCTCCGACAGGCATAAAACTCATCAGAGTTACCTCTGCTTCCCAGATGTTAGGCGCAGTTGAGGATAATATCGGCGACGTTGACTACTTTTACGCAGTGGCGGCAGTGGCGGATTACACGCCTGCCGCGCCACTTGCACAAAAAATGAAAAAAACCAGCGAAAATATCACCGTTACCCTGACACCGACGGTTGATATTTTGGCACGGGTCGCCGCCCGCAAGCCTGCTCCGTTTTGTATTGGGTTTGCTGCAGAAAGTGAAAATATCGTTGAATATGCTGCTAAAAAGCGGCAAATGAAGCGAATTCCAATGATCGTCGCCAATCATGCTGCCACCGCCATTGGTTCTGACGACAATGCCGTGACCATTCTGGATGACCATGG
Organism: Burkholderiales bacterium; assembly: GCA_031427395.1. Lineage (GTDB taxonomy): Bacteria > Pseudomonadota > Gammaproteobacteria > Burkholderiales > Usitatibacteraceae > UKL13-2. The sequence continues at coordinate 9,984 of JANPNJ010000375.1, read as the reverse complement.
CGAACACGTTTTACCCCGTGCCAACAAAAAGGTCATCGCACAAAAAATTGTTGCCCATGCCCGCCGACTTTTTCTGGCCACACGGGCGGAATCCACAGTCCAATCTATGCGCCCGGCTTAATCAACCCAACCAGACATGTCCACTCACACACTCCCATCGCTCGATCTGCGCATTCTTGACTCCCGCCTCGCCGACCAATTGCCGCACTACGCCACCCCCGGCTCGGCCGGCCTCGACCTGCGCGCCTGCATCGATGCCCCCATGACCTTGAAGCCCGGCGACACCAATTTGGTCGCCTCCGGCATGGCTATTCATATCGCCAACCACGGTTATGCGGCGCTGGTGCTGCCGCGCTCGGGGCTGGGGCACAAACACGGCATCGTGCTGGGCAACCTGGTCGGCTTGATCGACTCGGACTACCAGGGGCAGATTTTTGTCTCGGTGTGGAACCGCGGCCAAGCCGAATTCACCATCCAGCCGATGGAGCGCATCGCACAGCTCATCATCGTACCGGTGGCGCAGGTGCAATTCAACATCGTCAGTGAATTTGCCGAATCCAAGCGCGGCGCGGGTGGTTTTGGCAGCACCGGCAAAAAATAACGGTCGGCAAAACACACACGCCACGCGTTAAGCCCATTCCATTTTTCCCAATTGCCAACAAGACATCATGCCCATGATCTCGCGCCTGCCCGCCTGCATTGCCATCATCATGACCGCCGGTTGGTTGGCAGCACCAGTGTTGCACGCCAAAACCATCGACGGCAAACCGCAGACCGGCCTGCCCAAAATCACCCTCAAGGCCGGCGGCCAAACCATCAAAGCCGATGTCGCCGCCACCGAGGAATCCCGCCAGCACGGTCTGATGTTCCGCAAAAGCATGGGCAAAAACGAAGGCATGTTGTTTGTGTTCACCCAGCCCGGCTATTACGCCATGTGGATGCGCAACACGCCCATCAATCTATCGGTGGCCTACCTGGACGACCAAGGCAAAATTTTTTCCATCCACGAGATGGAAGCCTTCAACGAAACCTCGCACCAATCCGCCGGGCCCGCGCGTTATGCACTGGAAATGAACGCGAAATGGTTCGTGCAAAACAAGGTCAAGGCGGGAGACGTGATCGCCGGGCTGGAGAAGGCACCTAAGGCGAAGTGATTGTTGGCGACAGGCCTCACTTGATTTGTTTGGTTCCCGCAGGATGCCCGCGCCCCATCGCCGACAACGCCATGGCTGTTTCCCACTGCGCTTCCAGCCGTGTGATGCGCCGGTCGTGTTCGCGCATTTCCCTGGCCACTTCCTTGACGGCCTCCCCGGTGCGCTTGACATCATCGGCGAGTTTGATGGTTTCACGAATGGCAGCGATGGCCTCCGCCAGCACGCTCATGCGGCGGCCCGCATGGATGACCTTGGCTGGCGTGATTTTGCCTTGGTCGATGATTCGCGCGCGGCACGGATTTCTGCGAGGGTTTTGTCGGCTTCGGACAAACCCTCGCGCAATGCCTGTTTGGCGCTTTTCACGGCCTCGCGCAATTCCGCGGTCAGGGCAATCAGCAGCTTTTCATCTCCGCCCGCATTTTTGTCAAAGCGCGAGCGCACCAATTCACCCACGCTGATGCCCTGCTTTTTTGCGGTCTGCGTCAGGTGCGCCTTGAATTCCGCCGTGGCCAACATGACCACCCGCTCTGTTTTCCGCGCTGTTTCCATTGATGCTTGCATGGGTCACCCCCGTTGGTTTCCGATATGATATGCACATGCTAATGCACATGCCATGTCCTGTCAACTGCAACCCGTCACGGCCAGTCCCACTCACGCCACCCGCCCAGCAGCGGGAAATACAATCCCAGCCTGATGTTTTTTTCCTCAGGCCGGAGCGCCGCCAGCAACCTCGCATAGGTTTCCAATTGCGACCGATAGCGTTTTTGCTCATTGTCCAGAAACGCCGCCACATCCGCGCCCTGGTGGCCGCCGGTTTTGAAATCGATGATCCAGCGCACACCCCCGTCATCCACAAAGGTGCGGTCGATGGCAACATTGACCAAGCCGCTGTCCACAACACCGGTAAGCCGCCATTCTGATTTCGCCTCCCGCTGGGCACGCAAAATCCATTGCCCGCGCGCATCATTCAAGGTCTGCTGCAACGCCGCCGCGATGCGTATTGCCGCCGCGCCAAGATCATCATCGGCCACCCCCAGTCGCGCCAGCTCATGCGCAAACAGGGCGCGGCAGGCGTCGATGCGCGCCGCATTCCATTCCGCCACACCGTCTGCGGCGATGCGCTGCAAAAACACATGCACCACCGTGCCGATGTGGCGCGCCAGATCACCCGCCCACTCAAAATCGATGATGGTGATTGTTGCCGGGCACTGTGCAACAGCGCCGGTTGGTTGCACGGCAACGGGTGGCGGCATTGGCGGCGGCGTGAAATCAATATCCAGGCGGGCGGCCGCACGCACGGATGATCCATTTCGATTCACCGGCATCATCAAGGTGTTGCCTTGCCGGTCGGCTGCCGCCGCCTCGGCATGCTTCTGCACCGCTGGCCACAGCGCGCCAAGCAAACCCGCCGGTTTTGGCGCGGCAATTTCCCAGACCCCGTCTTTTTCCTTGAGGGTGAGGCTCGCCAGCAAATGCAGCCGCCTGACCGCGCGGGTGGCGGCGACATACATGAGCCGCACGTTTTCGTGCCTTTGTTTGTCGGCATTGAGATCGCGGATGTATTGGTAAATGGCATCGGCTTCGGTGTCGTCATCACTATCGCTGCCGGTTTCACGAATAGGCGCGAGCAACAATTCACGTTCGCCGCTGTCCATGTCGGGCTGCTCGGCCCACACCAAAAGCTTTTTGTCATCCTTGCGCGGCGCGCGGTGGAGCCCCGGCACAATCACGGTGTCAAACTCCAGCCCCTTGGCCTTGTGGATGGTCATGATCTGCACCGGCGTTTTTTCCGTCGCCATGCCGCCGCCGGAAAACAACCTCTCCATGCGCGCCGACAACGCCGCCAGATCAACAATTTGCGCACCACCGGATTGGGTGCGCGCCTCGGCTTCGAGCAGATCCAGAAACGTCATGGCATCGGCAAGCTCATCTTCCGCGAGCAGGCACGCCGGGCCGCCGAGTGACAGCCAACATTGCTCAACCGCATCGCGCAGCGGCACTTGCCTGCGTATGGCGAGTGCCGCCTGCAACACCGCCTGCCATTTGCCGAGACGACGCTGGCCATCATTGCTGAGCGCGGCCACGCGCGCGGGGTCGCTGGCCATTTCCCAGATCGTGCGTGCATCAACATGCAACGCCGCGTTCACCGGCATGAGGCCGCCGGTGAGCGCGGCGAGATCATGCAGCGCAAGGCCACACCAGGGCGCGCGCAATACCGCCAGCCAGGCGATGCGATCCGCCGGATGCAGGAGTGCGCGCGTCAGCGCCAACAAATCCTGCACCACCGGCAGGTCCTTCAGCGGATCAATATCCACGGCATGGAAAGCAATATTGGCGGCCTTGAGCGCGGGCACAATGGCCCGCAAGTGGCCGCGGTTGCGAATCAGGATGGCGATGGTGGCATCGGCATTTTCATCACGCGTTTGGCGAATGATGTTGATGACCTGCGCGGCCTCCTCACTTTCGCCGTCAGGCAAATCGGCATCCAGCGCATCGGTTTTGCACAGCACATTCCAGTGCAGCCTGACGGCCTCAATCGCATCCTCCGCCCCCCCGGCAAAGGCGATGCTGTCGGCGTAGGGCACCACGCCGCTGGTGATATTTTCAACCGGCGGCATCAATTGGCTGAAGGTATGGTTGACCCACGCCACCACACCCGGTGTCGAGCGGAAATTGACACGCAGGGTCAAGGGTGCCAGCGCGACATTGCCCACACCGGCGTGGCGCGCGCGCAAAAACAGCCCGACCTCGGCTTCGCGGAAGCGGTAAATGGATTGCATCGGGTCGCCCACCACAAACAGGCTGCGGCCGTCGTCCGGGCTCCAGCCGCGCGTGAGTTTTTCCAAAAGCTCGTATTGCGCAAACGAAGTGTCCTGGAATTCATCAACCAGCACATGGCGGATGCGATGGTCGAGCGCCAGCGCCAGATCGGTCGGCGCATCCTCCGTGCCCAGCGCGCGGGATGCCGCCTGCGCGATCTCGGTGAAATCACATTGCCCCGCCGCGCCAAACACGCTCCACAAATGTGCCGTGGCCCAGGGCAGCAAACGCACAATGGCGCCAAGTACCTGCCACTGCGCATCAGAGTATGTCCCCGGCGGCTGGCCGCGCAATCGATGCAGGCGGGCGGCGAGGGTGTCGTCGGCCGCGAGCCGCGAGAGCAATTCGCCGATGCGTGTTTTCATCGCGTCCAGCAATATTTTTTCGGCCTTGACCTGGCTGGTCGGAAAACCAATGCTCTTGTTGATGCCGCGCGGCTTGCGCCAGTTGCCGTCCTGCGTCAGCAACAAATCAGCGATGGCAAGCCAGGCGGGCAAACTGTCCGCGTTATTCGACGGAAAGTCTGACAGATCATAAAATTGTGAAAGTCCTTTGTTGACGCCGTCTTTGAGCAAGTTTTGCCCGGAAAAGCGCACCAATTGGAGAGTTTCATTTTTTTCCGCAAGCGGAAAATGCGCCGCCGCCTCCGCCAGCGCATGGGTGCGCACCCTTGCCAGCGCGGCTTCCAGTGCTGCGCGCACGTGCATGCCCGGCAGGTTGCGCAGCCAGTGGTCACGCGCACGCAGCATGTCGGCGATCAGGCTCTCGGCCACGCCCAGGTTGTTGTCGAGATGCATCAACAAGGTGGCGACATCATCGGCGACGGCGTTGCTTCCATTGACCGCATCGTTGATTTGTTCGAGCAACCTTCGCGCGGCGCGGCGGTACAACGGGGTCGCGTCATCGACACTTTCCGGCTGCGCGCCAAAGCGCGACAACAGCGGCATTTGCCGTGTGAGCGAGGTGTTGAGCGCATCGATGGTTTGAATGCGCAGGCGTGACGCGCCCGACAGCAATTGCCAGCCACGTGCCGCATCCCGCGCCAGCACGCGCCTGGCCAGCAACGCAGTGTCGTCGTGTGTGTCCCCAGCCTGCAGTGCCGCCAACACCCGCGCACGCATTTCGGCGGCGGCCTTGCGGGTGAAGGTGATGGCGATGACTTCCTCGGGCTCGTCAACCGTGGCGAGCAGCGTGAGATAACGCGCAATCAGCAGCCGCGTCTTGCCCGAGCCCGCCGGGGCGCGGACGATGAACGATTGCGCGATGTCGAGCGCGCGGCGGCGTTCAGCAACATCCACAACTTGCTCGGCGGCGTCATGCATCGTCGGCTCCAGCCCCGCTGGCGCGGTTGATTTCCGCCACGCGGCAAACACTGTGCAGATCACATTGCGCGCAGGTTGGCGCGCCGTTTTTCGGGTCCACCCCATTGATGCCATCGGCAAATTGCCGCGCCAGATTTTCCAGCGCGTCCTCCCACTGTTGCACCAGCACATCCCACGACACCACGCCCGCTTTTTCCATGCCGCGTTTTTGCTCAACCGGGGTCACGCCGGGCAGCACGTTGTCCGTTGCCGACACCCCTTCAAAACCAAAAGTCTTGCCACGTTTGAGCCGGGCATAGGCGACCGCTGACACGGGGTGGTCCGCCGTGTGAAAGTACAGTGGCAATTGCGGCTCGTCGGGGCGCATGCCCAGCCAGTCTTTGAATTGCGCAACACCGGTTTTATAATCAATCAAGGCATCGGTGCCGTCTTGCAACCGATCCAGCCGGTCGAGGCGCAATCGCAGGGTTAGATTGCCGATGCCAATTTGCCGCGCCTGCTCGCACGCCAATACCTCAAACGGCTCGCGCACACGGTCAATCGCCAGCCACGCCTGCACCAACTGGTGAAGCCGCGCCTGCTCGATTGTTGCAAAACGGCCAGTGAGTGTGTCCATGCCATCGGCACGCGCTTCCTGGATCGCCAGTTGCACATTCTCACTGACAAGGGCGTGCAACGCCTCCGGTGCCAGCGCCAGCAGCGCGGCATGGGAGGCGATCTGACGCCATGCCAGGCAAAGCGCCCGGTGGATCAGGTTGCCGCGTTCTGCCGCACCCAAACCCGCCTCGGGCGTTGCCAGAGATTGGGCACCGAGCCGGTGCCGTGCAAAGGCGCGGAACGGGCACGCCGCCTGATCGCGCAGCACACCCGCCCCACCGGCCACGGTGGTGGGTGCCGACAGCGGCGGGATGGGCAATTCAACGATGGGGCCCAGCGGAAACAAACTGTTTTGCGCCAACAGCGCCTCGGCATAATTTTCCGACGGCGTGATGGCCGCCACCAATGCCACATCACGGATCAATACACTCGCCGCGCGTGCCACCTCGGTGTTTTTGTTGGCACGCAGGGCGTGGCTGAACACCACCTCACGCGCGCTGTGACACCAGCCCTGGGTGATGTGTTGATCCAGCGCCAGGCCGCTTGCCGCCGAGGCTTCCGGCACACCGGCGCGGCGTTGCAGGCCAACGGGGATGAACGGATTCGGCCTGAGCCCCAGCGGCCAGGCATCGTCTCCCAGGCCGCTCACCCAGAGCGCGTCAATGACATCAAAGCCTTGTCCTGCCGACTCCAGAATGCCCAGCACCTGAATGGGTGCCTCTGCCTTGGATGCCGACTCGGGCTGGAACATCACCTCACCCACAATGCGCCGCAACTGGGCAAGCGCCTCGTCGGCACGCATGCGCGGCTGCACCATTTGCAGCGCCGCAAGGCTTTCGAGTGCCTCACGAAATTTTGCCAGCACCTGAAAATCGGTTGACGACAAACCGCGCTCGCCGGGGAAACCCCACGCCGCGAGCACTGCCGTGAAATGGCGGCGCCAGTGATGCGGTGTGGATGCCGGTTTTGCTATCACAGGCAAAGCTGCCACCCGATCCACCGCTTCGCAAAATCGCGGACAGGTTTTGAACGCATGTTCCAGCCGCGCGTATTTCGGCAATTTCATTTTTTTTTGCAGCGCGAACAAACTGATTTCAACCGCGCCCATATCCCGGAACACCGCATCCAGGCTGGCTCTTGGGCACATTTCCCGCTCCGCGCTGTCCACATGGGGGGAGCGCAGCAGGGCACTGAAGTCAAGTGCCGCCATCGGCCGCTGCCGGGCAAATTCAAGCAACAACAACGCATCCCGCACCAGCGCATAGTCGCCGAGGGGCTGCCCGAGTGAAATATTGAACAGTGCGGACACGGAAGCGGGGTCGGCGGCCAGGTTGGCGCGCGCCATCGGCAGCAGGGCGTCGGTCAATGCCCGCGAGACCATGCCGCGCCTTGCGCCTAGATCGGGCACCACAATGGCGATGCGATGTTGCGGATTTTTTTCCAGTTGCATGCGCGCCCACTGTGCCGCGCCGCGCAGCTCGGCGTCGTCATTGGTGTATGCCATGCGCTGTGCCATGCGTTGTGTATAGACCGGGGTGTTGCCGTGATTGACTGTCAAGGTTTCAACCATTACACCCTGCACCGCCACGGCCTGCAAAAACGTCTCTAGCTGCGGCGTGACAATATCGAATCCCGCCGTCAACAACCGCGTGGGCAGTACCGCTTCGGCAGCGGTGAGCCTGTCGGCCAACATATCCGGCAACCGCGCGTCGTCAATCACATTCAGCTCGCGGCAACGCTTCTGGTAGCTTCGCATCCACGCGACAAACGCCTGTCCATCCTCGTGCAACGGCGTGGCGCGCAGCATCGACTGCAACTGCCAGCGGCAGGTGATCATCCACGCGGCCATCACCTGTTTGGCGGTTTGGCTGATCGACAGCATCGACAGTCCGCCATCGACAGCGGGTTCCGCTTGGCGAATCACCTGCTCCCAGATGAGTTGGCTTTGCAGGGAATCAATGTGTTGCGGCGTGGCGGCCGTCAAGCTCAGCGCGTGACAGGTGCGCGCAAAAAACACCGGGACCGGCACAATGTCGGGGCTGACCCAGGCGCGGTCGCCGGCTTGTTGCCGGGCGTCGTCATAAACACGTTTGAGCGTGGCGGCGAGCCGCCGGTTGGGCGTGACGACGGTAACCCCATCGCCCGCCAGGCGGGTGACATCGAAGGATGCAAATTGATTCGCGTTACTTCTCAAGCAAATGGGCTTTGTCTTTGACCTTCGTCCATTCATCGGCGTCCGCCGGGCCGGGCTTGCGCTGGATAATGGGCTTCCACAGCTTGGCCAGTTCGGCGTTGATGGCGATGAACGGTTTTTGCGCCGTCGGCACATCGTCCTCGGCAAAAATGGCCTCAACCGGGCACTCCGCCACGCACAGGGTGCAATCAATGCACTCGTCCGGGTCGATCACCAGCATATTGGGTCCCTCGCGGAAACAATCAACCGGACACACATCAACACAGTCGGTGTATTTGCATTTGATACAGGATTCGGTGACGACGTAGGTCATGGCGCGTTGACGTAAAATTTGAGGGATTGGAAGCTTGTCATTTTAGCAGACGCCCCCATTTCAACGGCATGGCAGGGTTAAAATGACCGGCTGCGGATGGTGGCATAATTGCCCCCACCGCACTTTCGCAAATCAACACGAGGCAATCATGGGCAATGCAATTGTGGCCGTCAGCGACAACTCCTTTGACACCGAAGTGCTGCAAAGCACCACTCCGGTGCTGGTCGATTATTGGGCGGAGTGGTGCGGCCCGTGCAAAATGATCGCGCCGATTCTGGAGGATGTCGCCGCGACCTACGCGGGCCGTCTCAAAGTCGCCAAACTCAACATCGATGAAAACCAGGCCACCCCGCCGAAATACGGCATTCGCGGCATTCCCACCCTGATGCTGTTCAAAGGCGGCACGGTCGCCGCCACCAAGGTCGGCGCCCTCTCCAAGTCCCAGCTTGCGGCATTCATCGACGCCAATATTTAGCTTTCTGTTGGGGGGTGGCACAAAAATGCTTGCCCCCCGGCTGTTTTTGGTTATACTGCACCGCATCTACGTTGATCTGTCATCCGTAGCCCATAGTTTGTTCGCTGTTCCTCCGCTGCAATTCCCCCACCTTGGTTGACGCCCGATTGCGCCACGCTTGATCGCGTTCAAGGCGGCCAGTCCTGGCAAACCGGGCAAAAACCGTGTGGTCATTGCGCGTGGCACATGACACATGCCACCAACCGGCCATTGCCTTTCATTCGTTTTCATCGCCACTTACGCCACCTACGCAAGAAAAAAACACGCCCATGCAATTATCAGAAATGAAACTCAAGCACGTCTCCGAACTGGTGGAGATGGCCGCCACCGCCGAACTCGAAGGCGCCAACCGACTGCGCAAACAGGAACTTATTTTTGCGCTGCTCAAACACCAGGCCAAAAAAGGCGAAGCCATTTTTGGTGACGGCACCCTCGAAGTGCTGCAGGACGGATTTGGTTTCCTGCGCTCACCGGATATTTCCTACCTGGCCGGCCCCGACGACATTTACGTCAGCCCGTCACAAATCCGCCGTTTTAACCTGCACACCGGCGACACCATCGAAGGCGAAATCCGCACGCCCAAGGAAGGCGAGCGTTACTTTGCGCTGGTGAAAGTCGATAAAGTCAACGGCGAGCCGCCGGAAGCCGGCAAAAACAAGATTTTGTTTGAAAACCTGACCGCGCTGTTTCCGAACAAGCCGTTTACGCTCGAACGCGACATCAAATCCGACGAGAACATCACCGGCCGCGTCATCGACATCATCGCCCCCATCGGCAAGGGCCAGCGCGGCTTGCTGGTGTCCTCGCCCAAATCCGGCAAGACGGTGATGCTGCAACACATCGCCCAGGCCATCACCAGCAATCACCCCGAGGTGGTGCTGATTGTGCTGTTGATTGACGAGCGCCCGGAGGAGGTCACCGAGATGACGCGCACCGTCAAGGGCGAAGTGGTGTCCTCAACCTTTGACGAGCCCGCCACCCGCCATGTGCAGGTGGCCGAAATGGTCATCGAAAAAGCCAAGCGCCTGGTCGAACACAAAAAAGATGTGGTCATCCTGCTCGACTCCATC
>JANPNJ010000374.1:0-7107 GCA_031427395.1 Burkholderiales bacterium | reverse complement strand
CAGCGCGGGTAATCCAGTGGCCGGGAAAATCGGTTCCACGCACGTTTTGCCACCTTCGGCGACGATGGCTGGCGGGGTGCCGGTGTCAAAAATGTTGGTCCAGCCGGGGGTGACATAGACAGTGCCGTCATTGCTTACCTGCGCCACAGTGGAAGCCGAAGATGAAACAACGTACGGAGGCGTGCCACCGGTGATGGTCACTGGAATGGCTGCGCCATGTATCAGGGTAATGCTGGTTGATGTTGAAACCGTGACCGGGTTTTGTGCGCCACCTGATGATGCGCAGCCGAATGGCGCGGCACCGCTGAGGGTCACTGTTACATCAACAAACTGAATGCCATTGCTTACCCGCACCAGCAAACTGCCCAAACCGCCGCCGCCAGTGGTGACGCGCGTCACCGTCAGAATGCCGTTCAGCAAGGCGGCAGTGAGACGCGATGGGTCAAGTGAGGTGGCGGTAATGGTCGGCGGTGTGCCCAGAAAGCCGGTCGGCAAGATTTGATTGACAAACGAAGAAGCCGAAACGCCGCAGCCCAGCGGTCCGAGCGCCACGGGTGCAACCGTGGGCGCGCCGACTTGTCCGCCTCCGGCAATAGGTGGGGCGGCTGTGCCGAGCAGGTTGGATACGGTGAAGGTGTTGCGGCGACCGACCGAATCTTGCACGATGAAAATCGTACCCGCGCTGGCTGATGAACAGATGGTGCCGGTTACCGCGATTTGCGCGGCCTCGCCGCTGGCGAATATTGTTGAGGGCGCGAAGGTGGCAAATTGCGGGGCGGTCGAGGTGACGGTGTAAGGCGGTGTTCCACCGTATATATAATGACTTGAAATTGCCCCTGAAACGCATCTATCGTTGTATGGCGCCTGCCACGATTGGGAATTGGGGATAACGGTGATGCTGTTGTTGCCATCATTGCTCAAGCCAATGGAGAATACAAAACGCCTGACCAGCCCGCTGGTCGGGGAAGGATCGACAACCTGCAATATGGCGGGCTGCGGCTGGGCAGTGGTTCTGGCGCGAATCAATACGCTTGCCTCGCCGCGAACATTGGTGGTGGCGACAATGGATGCCGCAATAGTGCTGCTGCCTGGCGCGACGAACCCGTACTCGCCCTGAAAAGCTTCAAAGCGGATGGCGCGGTTTGCCTGTGCCACGCCATTGACGATGGAGGTGGCCGTGACAATGGCATCGCTGCCCGAACACAATTGTGCGTTGCCGCAGCCACCCGTGCTATTGGTGATGACAATGGAGTTTTCAAAGGTGGAGGCGCGCACAATGGCTGGCACGGTTTGGGTTTTGGGTGGGGATGAACCATCACGCACTTCCAAAATTACGGTGACGTCAGAGATAACGTTATTGGGCAGCAACGTGAAAGTTGATCCGTTTACCGTAGGGTTGGGAACAACCGTGGTGTTTTGTGAAAACACCTGATACGGTGCGCGTCCGCCGGAAATGGTGAAGGTTTGTGGCTGGAAAGGATAGACGTTTGCGGTGGAAGGCAAAATGGTGATCGGGGCATCGGGTAAATTTGTCGGTGCCGCCGCGCCGCCGCCGCCGCATGCCGACATCAGCCCGGCTATCCCCAACGCGAGCAAGGCTCCCAACCCGCGCCTCATCCCGCGACCCAGCAGGCTTTGACTGGCTGTACTGCCGATTAGAAATTGATTAGCCACGGCGTGTCCCTCTTTATTCATCGATTGGCGAAGTGTTGATGTTTCCAGAACAGAACCTGCGCGCTGAAAACGTCGCAAAACACTGGTTTCAAAAAACGCAAACTTCTTCTAAATTATGAAGTTATCTCGCTTTATTAAAGCGCAACTTTCACTTAGTTGCAAGCGATTATGCGCCGAAATTTTGCCATTTTGAGTGCCATCCGGCATTTTCGGATGCGCATGGCGGGATAAAACCCCAGATTGACCTTGTTATCACATCAAAAATGGGGCACAAAACCTTTTATCGATTAGGCGTAAGCAGTGCAATAGCCCTGCTACCTTATTGCACCGCACCAAATTGGACGCTATGATGCTGCCTGTCGGATTGCCCACTTTTCCACCCGGTCGCGCGAACCCATCGTCTCGCCCGCCTCCCGGTTTCCCCAAAGGCCACAAGCCCCGCTGCCCAGGCGCAATATCGACATCAGGTTCAGTTCCAGTATTGCCGCCATCTGTCTTGCACCTCGGTGAAGCCCGATGCCATGCGCACCGTTTTTTGGGGATCAATAAACATGTCTCAGTCCACACCACACTTGCCTGCCGCGCCGCCGTCCGCGCAGGGTCTGTACAGCCCGCAAAACGAACATGACGCCTGCGGTGTCGGTTTTATCGCCAACATCAAGGGCCGGGCGTCGCACACGCTGGTCACGCAGGGTCTGAAGATTCTCGACAATCTTTCCCATCGCGGTGCGACCGGTTATGACCCTTTGCTGGGTGACGGTGCGGGCATTTTGATTCAATTGCCGGATTTGCACCTGCGCCGTGCCTGCGGAAAATTGGGCGTCACCCTGCCGACCATCGGCCACTACGGCGTGGGCATGGTGTTTTTGCCGCAGGAGCCCGCATCCCGCATGGCATGTGAACAGGAAATTGAACGCGCCATTCACGCCGAGGGGCAAATTTTGCTGGGATGGCGTGATGTGCCGACCAACAACCAGGGCTTGTCCGCGGCCACCATTGCGGTGGAGCCGGTCATCCGCCAGATATTTGTGGCGCGCGGCTCGAGCGAAATGTCACAGGATGATCTCGAGCGCAAGCTCTACATCATCCGCAAAGGCTCCGGCCACGCCATCCAGGCTTTGCACCTGCGCCACGGCAAGGAATTTTATGTGTCATCGTTTTCAACGCGCACCATTGTCTACAAGGGCATGTTGCTGGCCGACCAGGTTGGCAAGTACTACACCGATTTGCAAGACCCCGAAATGGTGACCGCACTCGCACTGGTGCATCAGCGTTTTTCCACCAACACCTTCCCGACATGGGATCTGGCGCACCCGTTTCGCATGGTCGCGCACAACGGCGAAATCAACACCCTGCGCGGCAACGTCAATTGGATTCGCGCCCGCCAGCAGGCGATTGCCTCGCCGGTTCTCAAGGAAGATTTGAAAAAAATCTGGCCGCTGATTTATGACGGCCAGTCGGATTCGGCGTCGTTCGACAATTGCCTGGAAATGCTGGTGATGGGCGGCTACTCGCTGGCGCACGCCATGATGATGATGATTCCCGAAGCCTGGAGCGGGCACCAGTTGATGGACGAAGACCGCAAGGCCTTCTACGAATATCACGCCACGCTGATGGAAGCGTGGGACGGCCCGGCGGCGATGGCCTTCACCGACGGCCGCCAGATTGGCGCGACGCTGGATCGCAACGGCCTGCGTCCGGCGCGCTATATCCTCACCGACGACGACATGGTGGTGCTGGCTTCCGAAGCCGGTGTGCTCGACATACCCGAAGAAAAAATCGTCAAGAAATGGCGCTTGCAGCCGGGCAAGATGTTTTTGGTTGACATCGAGCGCGGCAAAATCATCAGCGATGATGATTTGAAGCGCGAGCTCTCCACCGCCAAGCCTTACCGCGATTGGGTCAAGCAGGCGCGCATCCGGCTGGATGAGCTGCCGGAGCCGGCACCTTCGGAGCCGACCAAAATCAGCTTGCTGGATCGCCAGCAGGCGTTCGGCTACAGCCAGGAAGATCTGAAAATCATCATGGCACCGATGGCGCAAAACGGCATTGAGGCCACCGGCTCGATGGGCAATGATTCCCCGCTGGCGGTGCTGTCGGACAAGCCGCGCAATCTGTATCACTACTTCAAACAACTGTTCGCGCAGGTGACCAATCCGCCGATTGATCCGATCCGCGAGGAACTGGTGATGTCCACCGCCATCACCATCGGCCCCCGACCCAATCTGCTCGATATTGACCACGCCGATCCGGGTCGTTGGCTGGAGGTGCCGCAGCCGGTTTTGACTACCTCCGACATGGAAAAAATCCGCCACATTGATTTGTTCACCGGCGGTTATTTGCGCAGCGAAGAGCTTGACATCACTTACCCGGCAGCGTGGGGGCCCGAAGGCATTGAAGCGGCCATGGCGAGTTTGTGCGCCCACGCCGAGGACGCGATTCGGCTGGGCTTTAACCTGTTGATTGTGTCGGATCGCAAGGTCGATGCCGAGCGTGTTGCCATACCCGCGTTGCTGGCGGTGAGCGGCATTCACCAGTATCTGGTGCGCAAGGGATTGCGCACCTCCACCGGGCTGGTGGTGGAAACCGGCTCGGCGCGCGAGGCCCATCATTTCGCCCTGCTGGGCGGCTTTGGCGCGGCCGCCGTCCACCCCTATCTGGCCTTCGAGACCTTGCATCATTTGCAGGATTACATCGGCGACTACGACCCGCAGGATGCCGAGAAAAAATTCATCAAGGCCATCTCCAAGGGGCTGCTAAAGGTGATGTCGAAAATGGGCATTTCGACCTATCAAAGTTATTGCGGCGCGCAGATTTTTGAGGCCGTGGGTTTGTCATCGGCATTCATCAAACAATATTTCACCGGCACCGCCTCCAACATCGAGGGCATCGGCATTTTTGAAATTGCCGAGGAAGCCATGCGCCTGCACAAAAGCGCCTTTGGTGATGACCCGGTGCTGCGCACCCAGCTCGACGCCGGTGGCGAATATGCCTGGCGCGTGCGCGGCGAGGAACACATGTGGACGCCGGATGCGATTGCCAAGCTGCAGCATTCCACGCGCACCAATTCGTATGACACCTACAAGGAATACGCCAAAATCATCAATGACCAAACCCGTCGCCACCTGACCCTGCGCGGCTTGTTTGAGTTGAAGCCCATGGGCGTGCCGGTGCCGCTGGCCGAGGTCGAATCAGCAAAAGAAATCGTCAAGCGTTTTGCCACCGGTGCCATGTCGCTGGGCTCGATTTCCACCGAGGCGCACGCGACCCTTGCCATTGCCATGAACCGCATCGGCGGCAAATCCAACACCGGCGAAGGCGGCGAAGACCCCAGGCGCTTTATTCCGATCGCCCAGGACGGCGAATCGCTGAAAAGCAAATTGGGCGACGCGGTGGTGGCGAAAGTGGCTGCTATGCCGCTGCAAAAAGGCGATTCACTGCGCTCCAAAATCAAGCAGGTGGCGTCCGCAAGATTTGGTGTGACCACCGAGTATCTGCAATCGGCCGATCAAATCCAGATCAAGATGGCGCAAGGTGCCAAACCCGGCGAGGGCGGCCAGTTGCCAGGCCACAAGGTCTCCGAATACATCGGCCAACTGCGTTTTTCCACGCCAGGTGTGGAGCTGATTTCTCCGCCGCCGCACCACGATATTTATTCGATTGAGGATTTGGCACAGCTCATCCACGATTTGAAAAACGCCAATTCGCGCGCCTCCATTTCTGTGAAGCTGGTGTCGGAAGTCGGTGTCGGCACGGTCGCCGCAGGCGTGGCCAAGGCCAAGGCCGATCACGTCACCATCGCCGGCCATGACGGCGGCACCGGGGCTTCCCCCGTGTCGTCGATCAAACACGCTGGCACACCGTGGGAATTGGGGCTGGCGGAAACGCAGCAGACCCTGGTGCTCAACCGCCTGCGCGGGCGCATTGCCGTGCAGGTTGACGGGCAACTCAAAACCGGGCGCGACGTGGTGATCGGCGCGCTGCTGGGTGCCGACGAATTCGGCTTTGCCACCGCACCCTTGGTGGTCGAAGGCTGCATCATGATGCGCAAATGCCATCTCAACACCTGCCCGGTTGGCGTCGCCACGCAAGACCCCCTGTTGCGCGAAAAATTCTCCGGGCAGCCCGAGCATGTGGTGAATTATTTTTTCTTTGTCGCCGAAGAAGTGCGCGAAATCATGGCAAGCCTTGGTGTGCGCACGTTCAACGAACTGATCGGCCGCGCGGATCTGCTCGATACCCGCAAGGGGGTCGATCACTGGAAAGCCAAGGGGCTCGATTTCAGCAAAATTTTTCACATGCCGGCCATGCCCGCCGAGGTGTCGCGTTTGCACACCGAAACCCAGGATCACGGCCTCGAGGCCGCGCTCGACAACCGCTTGATCGCCGAAGCCAGGCCAGCGTTGGAGAAAAAAGACAAGGTGGTGATCGCAACCGAGGTGCGCAATCTGAACCGCACCGTGGGCGCCATGTTGTCGGGCGAGGTGGCGAGGCGTTATGGCCACGCAGGCCTGGCGCACGACACCATCACGGTCAAACTCAACGGCACGGCCGGGCAAAGTTTTGGCGCGTTCCTCGCACACGGGGTGACGCTTGATTTGACGGGCCAGGCCAACGACTACGTTGGCAAGGGCTTGAGCGGTGGCAAAATCATTGTCAAGCCAAGCGCCGCATTCAAGGGCGACCCGGTCGAAAACATCATTGTCGGCAACACCGTCATGTATGGCGCGATTGCCGGTGAAGCCTATTTCCGTGGTGTCGCGGGCGAACGTTTTTGTGTGCGCAACTCAGGTGCCTCGGCAGTGGTAGAGGGCACCGGCGACCATGGCTGTGAATACATGACCGGCGGCACGGTGGTGGTGCTGGGCAAGACCGGGCGCAATTTTGCGGCCGGAATGTCGGGAGGGGTGGCTTATGTGCTGGATGAGGATGGCTTGTTTGTCAAGCGCTGCAACATGGCGATGGTGGTGATGGAACCCCTCGCCGACAAAGCCTGCGCCGACGCCCACATGGGCAGGGCCGACACCGATATTCTGTTGACTCTGATCGAGCACCACGCGCGTTACACCGGCAGCGAGCGCGCCAAGACCATGCTCGCCAACTGGGCGGTATGGCTGCCGAAATTTGTGAAAGTCATGCCGACCGAATATCGCCGGGCACTCAAAGAGTTGTCGGCAAAAAATTCATCGGCCAAACAAAAAGTTGCTGCTTGATTTTCACGCAATATTTAGATTGATGGGGTATTGGCAACATGGGTAAAGTCACCGGGTTCATGGAGTTTGAGCGTCTCGCCGAACCGGCTTTGCCGACGGTTGAGCGTGTCAAAAATTATCAGGAGTTTGTGCTGCATTTGTCCGACGATGCGGCCAAGCAACAGGGCGCGCGTTGCATGGATTGCGGCATTCCGTTTTGCCAGACGGGTTGCCCGGTCAA
>JANPNJ010000373.1:0-3042 GCA_031427395.1 Burkholderiales bacterium | reverse complement strand
GCGCTGTCGCGGCTCGACGCCACCACCCGCAACATGATGACGGTCGAAGACCCGATTGAATACGACCTCGACGGCGTCGGCCAAACCCAGGTCAACGCCAAAATCGGCATGTCGTTTGCCCGCGCGCTGCGGGCGATTTTGCGGCAGGACCCGGATGTCATCATGATCGGCGAAATCCGCGATCTGGAAACCGCCGAAATCGCCGTGCAGGCCTCGCTCACCGGCCATCTGGTGCTCGCCACCTTGCACACCAATTCGGCGGCAGGCGCGGTGACCCGCCTGGTCGATATGGGGATTGAACCCTACCTGCTCGCCTCCACCCTGAGCGGGGTGCTGGCACAGCGCCTGGTGCGCAAACTCGACGACAGCGGGGAAGGTTTCCGCGGTCGCACCGGCATTTACGAATTACTCACCGTCAACGACAGCATCCGCCAATTGATCCACGATGGCAAGGCCGAAGCCGACATCGCCCGCGCGGCGGCGAATGGCGGCATGAAAACCCTGCGTGAAGATGGCATGCGCTGGGTGGAACAGAAAGTCACGTCGCTTGAGGAAGTGTTGCGGGTGACGCGGGATTGATTTTTAGATATTGTTTGGAACCGCCGATGAACGCCGATGAGCGCCGATAAGGTCAAAAGCAAAAAATTTCAATTTAGCTATTTGGTGCTTCTATAGTTTTTGTTTTCGTTTTCGTTTTTATCGGCGTTTATCGGCGTTCATCGGCGGTTCCAAAAAAATAAACCCAAACCCAACCCTTCCCCATGCCCGGCTACCAATACACCGCCTATGACCTCGACGGCCGCGTTCAACGCGGTGTGATCGAATCCGACAGCCTCCGGCTGGCACGTGCGGTGTTGCGCGAGCAGGGGCTGTTTCCACAGGATGTGGCGCCGATCCACGCGGCCAATAACAGTGGCACCAATACGCCGCAGCGGGTGCACGGCCTCTCCACCGATGTGCTCGCCGGCATCACCCGCCAGCTTGCCACCCTCGTCGGCGCGGGCCTGACCATCGAGGCCGCGCTCAATGCCCTGGTCGAGCAGGCGGAGAGCGAGCGTGAGCGGCAGGTGGTGGCGGCGCTGCGCGCGGGCATCCGCGAAGGCCAGCCACTGGCCGAATCCATGGCGCGTTTTCCGCAGACGTTCTCCGATTTGTATCGCACCCTGGTCGGCGCGGGCGAGACCTCCGGCAAATTGTCCGAGGTGCTGTTGCAGCTTGCCGACCATGTGGAGGAGCAGCAGGCCATCCAACAAAAACTCATCACCGCCATGGTTTATCCGATGATTGTCATGGCGATATGTTTGCTGGTGGTGGTCGGTTTGATGTTGTATGTGGTGCCGCAGGTGGTGGGGGTGTTTGACGCGACCAAACAAACCCTGCCGTTGTTGACCCGTGCGCTGTTGGGGTTGTCAACATTTTTGCAGTGGACGTGGTGGCTGTGGATTCTGGCGGCTGGCGCCGGTGTGTTTGTTTTCCGCGCGCTGATGCGAAAGGAAACATCGCGCCGCCGCCTGCATGTTTTTTTATTGCGCCTGCCAATAGTGGGGCGTCTCATCCGCGTGCGCGAAGCCGCACAGCTTGCCGCCACCTTGTCGATATTGGTTGGCAGCGGCGTGCCGGTGCTGGCCGCGCTTGGCGCGGGCATCGGTGTGGTGGGCAATCTGCCGATGCGCGAGGCACTGGCGCGTGCCACCAACCAGGTGCGCGAAGGCGTGGCGCTGTCGCGCGCGCTGCAATCACAGCAAACCAAACCCGTGTTGTTCCCGCCGGTGATGCTGCACTTGATCGCCTCCGGTGAGGCCAGTGGCCGTCTGCCCGCCACCCTCGCCAGTGCCGCGCGTCAACAACAACGCGAACTCGAAACCCGCACCGCCCGCCTTGCCGCGCTGATCGAGCCTGCCATGATTGTGTTCATGGGGGTGATTGTGCTGGGGATTGTGCTGGCGGTGTTGTTGCCGATTTTTGAACTCAACCAACTTGTCTCGAAATAATTTTCGATGGAACCATAGATGAACACAGATAAACACAGATTCAAAACCACACATGGAAATGCATTGAACAATATCTGTGTTCATCTGTGTTCATCTGTGGTTCCAAAAACAAACCTGACCCGCGGCTTCACCCTAATCGAAGTGATGATCGTGGTGGTGATTCTCGGCATCCTCGCCGCGGTGGTGGTGCCAAAAATTCTGGATAGCCCGGATAAAGCGCGTATTACGGCGGCACAAACCGACATACGCGTCATCATGCAGACATTAAAAATGTATCGACTGGAAAATGGTTTTTACCCGTCCACCGATCAGGGGCTGCAAGCGCTGGTGCAAAAACCAACTTCCAATCCGCAGCCAGCCAACTGGAAACCCGGCGGTTACATCGAGCGCCTGCCGACCGACCCATGGAAAACGCCGTATCAATATTTGAACCCCGGCATCAAGGGCGAGATTGATGTGTTCAGTTTTGGCGCGGACAAACAGGCCGGCGGCGAGGGCAACAACGCTGACATTGGCTCGTGGGTACTTTGAGTCAGCATGACAACATTCAATCTGCCGTCATTCCCGCGCAGGCGGGAATCCAAGTTTTCAAGCGTAACGACTGAAGACGATGCTTGGATTTCCGCCTGCGCGGGAATGACGGAGTGGGTTGGTGGTTTTCAAAATGTGAAAGTCATTGATGGGCGCTATTTTTCAGGCAAAAAAGCCCCAAAACGCGCACCCGCATTCACTTTGGTTGAAATTTTGGTGGTCATTGTCATCATCGGCATCGGGCTCGCCATCGCGGTGGCGAATTTGTTTGTCAGCGATGACGAAAAGGTGCGCCACGAAGCACTTCGCCTCATGGCCTTGATCGAAAAAACCCGTGACCACGCCGCTTTCTCCGGCTACGCAATTGTACAATTCAATTCATGGCACTGCAACAACTGTTCTTACTGTAACAGCAGCAAGCGGTGCTAACTCAAACAATAAAATTTATACCAATTCATTAAACGATGGTAACATCGGTATTGCTGTTATCGGTTTTGCTGCTTCTTTCCCTTATACGCTG
>JANPNJ010000372.1:0-3690 GCA_031427395.1 Burkholderiales bacterium | reverse complement strand
GCGTGTTGGCGATATCGTCGCGGGAAAGCGAAGCGTATCCGCTGATACTGATTTGCGGCTCTGCCGCTTTTTCGGGTTGTCCAACGGCTATTGGCTCCGTGCTCAGGCCGCTTATGACACTGAAGTCGCCGAGCGCGCACTCGGTCCGAAGTTGGTAAAGATTCGGCCTTGGTCTTCGCATGTGGCCCAACAGGCCGTCGCAACGGACGCGCCCAAAGCGGCGCGCGCCGCTGAACGACGGCGTTAATACAACATTTTCAGCGCCGATTTTTCCCTCGCGTAATACGCCGACAAATCCTTGATGTCCTGCGCCGACAGCGCGGCGGCGAAACCTTTCATGATGGCATTCTGGCGTTTGCCGGATTTGTATTGGGTGAGCGCGGCCGCCAGATAGTCTTCGTGCTGCCCGGCCAACAGCGGGTAATCCGGCTGGATGGGTTTGGCACCGGCCTCGCCGTGGCAGGCGGCGCAGCTTGCGGCTTTTTTCTTGCCTTCAGCGGCGTTGCCTGCGGCATGGGCCACAACGGGAAGTGCGGCGACAATCAAACCCGCAACAATTTTCAAAGTGATGTTTTTCATTTTTATCATTTCCTATTTGGCGGATCCACTGCCCGCGTAATACGCGGCAATATCCACGACTTCTTTTTCGGTGAGTGCGGTGGCCAGCCCCTTCATGGTGGCGTTGTAGCGTTCGCCGCCGCGATAGGCGCGCAATGCCGACACCAGATACGCCTCACTTTGCCCGCCAATGCGCGGCACGTGATAGACCTCCGGGAACGCGGTTTTGGTGCCGTCGATGCCGTGGCAGCCTGAGCACACCGCGACGGCTTTTTGTTTGCCGGCGCGGGCATCACCCTTGGCTGGGGTTTGTGCCGCCACGCAGGTGGCAACCAAGCACGATGCGAGCAACAGAATGGGGGAAAGATTTTTCATGTTTTGGGTCATTTTCAAGACGGTGAAGTGCCGAAATTATAACGTTATAACGCAGCCAGCGTGACCGCCGATGCCCGTCAATCCTGTTTGGCGAGAACCGCCCAGACCGCCTTGCCGCCGGACGCCTTTTGCAACCCCTCGATGATCTGGCCGTGTTGCCGCAATTCATCTTCATTGGCATGGATGATTTTCAATTTATCCGGTCGCGCGGCAGTTTGGCCGCCGGCCACACCCGCCGGATTCGCAGCCTGCCCCAAGCCTATATCGAGACTGTTCTGCCCGCGCGTGAGCGCCAGATATACCTCAGCCAGCAATTCGGCGTCGAGCAATGCGCCATGCAGGGTGCGCGCGCTGTTGTCGATTTCAAAACGCTCGCACAGCGCGTTCAGGTTGTTTTTTTTGCCGGGAAACTGGTCGCGCGCCATTTTCAGGGTATCGATGATCGCGCGTTTTTTTCCCGCGTCCTTGGCGTCAATCAGTGGTTTGTTGGCCCGCTTGAATTCGGCGTTCAAAAATCCAATGTCAAAGGTGGCGTTGTGGATCACCAGCTCGGCATCGCCCAGATAGCCGAGAAACGCATCGGCCACATCGGCGAATTTTGGCTTGTCCCTCAGAAAATCCAGCGCAATGCCGTGTACCTGCTGCGCGCCGGGATCAATCTCGCGCTCCTGGTTCAGGTAGCGGTGGAAATTGTTTTTGGTCAGGCGCCGGTCAATCATTTCCACACACGCCACTTCAATGATGCGATGCCCCTGCGTCACCTCCAGCCCGGTGGTCTCGGTGTCGAGGAATATTTGCCGGCTCATGCCACCACCCGGCGCAATGTTTCCACGCCCTTGTTGGCGAGCGCGTCGGCGCGCTCGTTGCCGGGGTGGCCGGCGTGGCCCTTGACCCAGCGCCAATCCACCTTGTGCTGCTGCGCCAGCGTGTCAAGGGTGCGCCACAGGTCGTCGTTTTTGACCGGCTGTTTGCTGGCGGTGCGCCAGCCGTTGCGCTTCCAGCCGTGGATCCATTCGCTGATGCCTTTTTGCACATAGACCGAATCGGTGTAAACAATGACATCACAATCGCGCTTGAGTGTGGCCAGCGCCTCGATCACCGCGCGCAATTCCATGCGGTTATTGGTGGTGTTGGCCTCGCCGCCGAAAATTTCCTTTTCCACCGTGCCGTGGGTGAGCAGCGCGCCCCAGCCGCCGGCACCGGGGTTGCCCTTGCAGGCGCCGTCGGCGTATATCGTTACGGTTTGCATTATTTGATGACTTTCAGGTTTGGCGCGCTGTGGTTACCCGTGTGGTGGCCGCTGCGGTGGCTGCCATGGGCGGCGGTGGCGAATTTGCGCTCTGTTTTCTTGGCCCAGGCGGGCGTGATGAGCCGCATGCCCTGCACCCGCTTGACGGCTTCGAGCATGTACACGCCCCCCGCCACGCCCCACCAGCGATCCCCGGTGGCTTCCATGAATTGCCAGCGGCGCTGCCATTTTTCGTTTTCAAACGGCGGGATGTAACACGACAATTGCCCGTTGGACGGCTCGAAGCCGAGCAGTTGCAGCCAATCTTTCATGCGCACCAGCGATACAAACTGGCCATTCCACGGCACCGATTTGGATGACCACAGGCGTTTGGCGCCAAACAGGCTCCACGGATTGAAACCGATGATGATGATGCGCCCCTCGGGACGCATGATGCGATCCACCTCACGCAGGATTTCGTGCGGATTGTCGGCGAATTCGAGTGTGTGCGGCAGCAGGCACAGGTCAACCGATTGCGCCTCGAAGGGCAGCTCGTGGAATTGCGCGGCCACGGTGGTTTTTGCCGACCATGCGGGTGCCGCCACCATGCGATGGGTCATGCGTGATTCATGCAACAGGTCGAATTCGGGCAAGCCAAGCTGCACCGCGTGATAACCAAAAATATCCGGCGTCACCGTGTCCAGCCACGCCTGTTCGCGGGCCAGCGTGTACGCCCCCAGCGGCGTGGCCAGCCAGTCGGCTAAACTGGCGGGGCTTGTATCGCGGTTGCCTGTTTTGTCATCCATCGGAAAATTTTACTTTAATGTTGACGGTCTTTCCTGTGCCGGCGTTTGCCGACAATTATTTGTGGGTGATTCACAACCAAACCCACGCCATCGCCGTTGATCCGGGTGACGCGGCACCGGTGATCGGCTATCTGAAAAAGCACCGGCTGCAATTGGCGGCGGTGCTGGTGACGCATCACCACGCCGATCATGTCGGCGGCATCACTGATCTGCTTGCGTGGTGCGGGCAGGATGTTCCCGTGCATGGCCCGGCAGATGAAAATATCCCGCACCGCACCCACCTTGCCGTTTCAGGCAAAAATGTCCCGATCGCCGCTCTGCGACTTGAGTTTGCCGTTATGGCTGTGCCCGGCCATACCCTGGGGCATATGGCGTATTACGAAAAAAAGCGCGGCTGGCTGTTCTGTGGTGACACCTTGTTTGGTTGTGGCTGCGGGCGGCTGTTTGAAGGCACCGCCGCACAAATGCAAGCCTCACTCGCCAAGTTGCGCGCGCTGCCTGCCGCCACCCAGGTTTTTTGCGCCCACGAATACACTCTCGCCAATTTGCGTTTTGCGCTGGCGGTGGATCCCGACAATGCCGCCCTGGCGCGGCGCCTGGCGAGTGACACCGCCAAACGCGAACGCGGTGACCCCACCCTGCCCTCGACCATACGTCTGGAAGCGGCCACCAATCCGTTCATGCGCTGGGATTCGCCGATGGTGATCCAGGCGGCGATGCGGG
>JANPNJ010000371.1:0-1997 GCA_031427395.1 Burkholderiales bacterium | reverse complement strand
TGGACTTGATCGGCAACAGGGTGACTTCCGTCACATTGCCTTTTTCGGGGCTCGCCTTGTTCCACCATTCGGGGTGGGCGACGAGCACGGTGCGCACATCGGGCTGCCGCTCCTTGACCATGAATGGCCCGGTGCCATTGGTGTGGCGCGAGGCGTAGGTGTCTTCCTTGTCCTTGTAATTTTGCGGAGTCTCGGCCTTGTTTTTCATGGCCCAGGCGCGGCTCATGATGCGCAACTGGAACAGATGGTTGGGCAACACCGGGTTGGGCTCGCGCATGAGGAAGTCCACCGTCAGGTCGTCGATTTTCTTCGCGCGCGTCACACCCTGCACGGCGATTTTGAGTTGCGACAGCGGGTGCATGGCGCGCTCGACCGAGAACACCACATCATCGGCGCTGAGTATCGTGCCGTCATGGAATTTCACGTTCGGGCGCAATTTGAAGCGCCAGGTGTGTTGATCGGGTTGTGACCATGCGCTCGCCAGCCACGGCACCAACTTGAAATTTTTGTCGCGCCCGACCAGGCCCTCATAGACGTTGGACAACAGGCGGTTGGTCACCGCCAGATTGGCCGAGTGCGGGTCAAGGGTTTGCGGCTCGTCCTGGGTGGCGTAGCGCAGCGATTTGGCGTCAACCGCCACGCTGCTGACTGTCAGCGCGGCCAAACAGGCGGCTAGGCAAATTCGCAGTGTCATGTGGGGTGGACGTGTGGTTGGATGGCAGCAGGTGGCGACGAATTATAGGGGGTAATCCGACTTGCGGCAGCCCGGACGGTGGGTCCATCCCTGTCTTCCCGAACGGCCTTAATTGATCACCGCCCACTTGGCATTGACCCGGTTGTCCGGGCGATGCACCACACTCACGTTCTTGCGCATCGCCCACGGGATGATCTGGTGGTGCAGCGGAATATGGCCGACATCGGCCTGGTGCAGCATGAGCGCTTCCTTGGTCAGTGCGACACGTTTGGCGACATCCGCCTCGGTTTTGAGGGAGGCGATCAAGGCATCAACCTTGGGGTTGCTGTAGCCGGAATAATTTTGTTCCCCATCGCCGCCGCTAACCTTGGTGTGAATCACACTTTGCAGGGTGTAGAGCGAATCAAAGGTCGGCACGCCCCAGCCGTACAGGTAGAGGCTGGTGTCCATGTTCTGGATTTTCGGGAAGTAGGTGGCACGCGGCATCGCGTTCAGCTTGATCTTGATGTCGATTTTGGCGAGCATGCCGGCAATCGCGGTGCAGATTTTTTCGTCGTTGATGTAGCGGTTGTTCGGGCAATCGAGGGTGACCTCAAAGCCTTGCGGATAACCCGCCTCAGTCATCAGTTTTTTTGCCCTTGCCATATCCACCGCCGGGCGTTTTTCCAAATCCTTCGAGTAGCCGCGCACCTGCGGGGCGATCATTGACATGGTCGGCAGTGACAGGCCGCGCATCACGGTTTTGCTGATGGCGTTGACATCAATGGCGATGAGCATTGCCTGGCGCACGCGCACGTCCTTGAACGGGTTTTTGCCTTTGACGTTGGCATAAAGCAATTCGCCGCGTCCCTGGTCCATGCTCAAAAACACTGTGCGGTTTTCGTTGCCTTCGAGAATTTTCAGTTTGGCATTGGTGCGCAGATTGGCCAAATCCTGCACCGGTGGATCGAGCACCAGATCGATTTCGCCGGTGATGAGCGCCGAGATGCGGGTGGCGTCCTGTTTGATCGGTGTGTAGATGACCTCGGTGACATTGGAGTCACGCTTGCCCCACCAGTTGGAATTGGCGACCAACACCGTTTTGACATCGGCCTCGCGCGCCCGCAGCACAAAGGGCCCGGTGCCATTGGCGTTGCGCGCGGCAAAGGTTTCTTCCTTGTTTTTGAAATCCTGCGGGCGGGTGACATTGTATTTGACCGACCACGCACGGTTCATGATGCGCAATTCGGTCATTTGGTCGAGCAGGGTGGGCACAGCGCCGTTGGTGACAATGTCTACCGTCAGGTTGTCCACCTTTTTGGCT
>JANPNJ010000370.1:0-1555 GCA_031427395.1 Burkholderiales bacterium | reverse complement strand
ATTTTTAATTTTGTACAAAAGCCATGAACACGTAGCCGAACCCGGCGTTCCTCTGCGGGTACAAGTTTTTTACTCCCGCACAGACACATTTGGAAATTTGACGCGCCGCCCTATCTAGGCTATCTTTGTCACTGCGCCGATTTGACGAACAGCTTGCGGGCGCGGCTCCTCGACAGGGGAGCCAACAAATACGGCTAAAGCGGCGCGCTCGAATCCATCCGACCAAGCCCGTTAGCCCAAGCAGACGGGCTTTTTTGTTTTCGTGATTATCCTGAACCCACCATGCACGCCACACCACAAACCGCGCATTTCACCCAGCCGCTTGCCCTCGCCAGCGGCGCGATGCTGCGCGAATACGATCTGGCCTATGAAACCTACGGCACGTTGAATGCGGATAAATCCAACGCGATATTGATTTGCCACGCGCTCAATGCCTCGCACCATGTGGCGGGCACTTATCCCGATGCAGAAAACAGCGAAGGCTGGTGGGACAACATGATCGGCGCGGGCAAGCCGGTGGACACCGACAAATTTTTTGTCATTGGTGTCAATAATCTGGGCTCGTGTTTTGGCTCCAGCGGCCCGACCACGTTCAATGCGGCCACCGGCAAGCGGTGGGGGGCGGATTTCCCGCTGGTAACGGTGGAGGATTGGGTGGATTCGCACGCGCGATTGCTCGATCAACTCGGCATCAACACACTGGCCGCGGTGATGGGCGGCTCGCTTGGCGGCATGCAGGCGCTGTGCTGGTCGATACGTTATCCGTCGCGGGTGCGCCACGCACTGGTGATTGCCGCCGCGCCCAACCTGTCGGCGCAAAACATTGCCTTCAATGAAGTCGCACGCCAGGCGATCATGTCCGACCCGGCGTTTCACGATGGCCATTTTGCCGAAAAAAATACCGTGCCAAAAAATGGCCTGACGGTGGCGCGCATGATCGGCCACATCACCTATATTTCGGATGACCAGATGGAGAAAAAATTCGGCCGCGGGTTGCGCGAGGGATTGAAATTTTCTTTTGCGCCGGAATTCCAGATTGAATCCTATCTGCGTCATCAAGGTGAAAAATTTTCCGCCTACTATGACGCCAACACTTATTTGCGTGTGACCAAGGCGCTCGATTATTTTGATCCGGCGCGCGAACACGGTGGCGACCTGGGTCGCGCCTTGTCACCCGCCACCGCAAAATTTCTGGTGATTTCCTTCACCACCGACTGGCGTTTTTCACCGGCGCGGTCGCGTGAAATCGTCAAGGCCTTGCTCGACACCAACAAGGCCGTGACCTACGCCGAGATCAACGCGCCACACGGCCACGACGCGTTTTTGCTCGACAATCCGCAGTATCACGCGGTGGTGCGGCAATATTTGCAGGGTGTGGCAGCATGATCACCCGCGCCGACTTCGACATCATCACCTCGTGGGTGCCGCAGGGTGCGCGGGTGCTGGACTTGGGCTGCGGCGACGGCGCCTTGCTCACGCATCTTGCCGACATCAAACACGCCACTTGTTATGGCATTGAGAACGACAACGCCTCACTGCTCAAATGCATCCACAA
>JANPNJ010000369.1:0-2288 GCA_031427395.1 Burkholderiales bacterium | reverse complement strand
GACGGCATGGACGCGCCGGGTGCGGGCATCATCACCGGCATTGGCCGCATCGCGGGCATCGAATGCGTGATTGTGGTCAATGATGCCACCGTCAAAGGCGGCACCTATTACCCGATGACGGTGAAAAAACATTTGCGCGCACAGGAAGTGGCGCTACAGAATAATTTGCCGTGTGTCTATCTGGTTGATTCGGGTGGCGCGTTTTTGCCCCTTCAAGACGAGGTATTTCCCGACAAGGAACACTTCGGTCGCATTTTCTACAACCAGGCCAATTTGTCGGCCAAGGGCATTGCGCAAATCGCCTGTGTGATGGGTTCCTGCACGGCGGGCGGCGCCTATGTGCCGGCCATGTGTGATGAATCCATCATCGTCAAAAACCAGGGCACGATATTTTTGGGCGGCCCGCCGCTGGTGAAGGCGGCCACCGGCGAAGTGGTCACGGCGGAGGAACTGGGCGGCGGCGACGTGCATGCGCGCACCTCCGGTGTCACCGACCATCTAGCGGAAAACGACCAGCACGCACTTGGCATCGCGCGCGAAATTGTTGCGCACCTGAATTATAAAAAAACGCCGCCGGTGGCGATGCGCCCGGTGGTGGCACCGGCCTACCCGGCCGAGGACGTGTACGGCATTATTCCCGCCGACACCAAACAACCCTTTGATATCCGCGAGGTGATCGCGCGCATTGTCGATGGCTCGGATTTCCACGAATTCAAGGCGCTCTACGGCACCACTCTCGTCTGCGGCTTCGCCCACATATTCGGCCACCCGGTCGGCATCATCGCCAACAACGGCATTCTGTTTTCCGAGTCGGCGCTGAAAGGCGCGCACTTCATCGAGCTGTGCAACCAGCGCGGCGTGCCATTGGTGTTTTTGCAAAACATCACTGGCTTCATGGTCGGCAAAAAATACGAAACCGGCGGCATCGCCAAGGACGGCGCAAAAATGGTCACGGCGGTTTCCTGCGCCAAGGTGCCCAAGTTCACCGTCATCATCGGCGGCTCCTTCGGCGCGGGCAATTACGGCATGTGCGGCCGCGCGTTCAATCCACGTTTTGTCTGGGCGTGGCCGAATGCGCGCATCTCGGTGATGGGCGGCGAACAGGCGGCATCGGTGTTGTCCACCGTCAAACGCGACGGCATCGAAGCCAAGGGCGGCACATGGTCAGCACAGGAGGAGGAAGCGTTCAAGGCACCCATCCGCGAGCAATACGAAAAACAGGGCAGCCCCTATTACGCCACGGCGAGATTGTGGGATGACGGCGTGATCGACCCTGCCGAGACGCGCATGGTGCTGGGGCTGGCGATTTCGGCTTCGATGAATGCGCCGGTTGAAAAGACGGAATACGGCATCTTCAGAATGTAAACTAAGCACGAACATGAACGACGTCAAACAAACTCTGTGGTTTCTGGTGCACAAGCGGAAAATCGCGGGTATCCGCTTTTACCGCCACTACCCCCTCGGCGCATACGTTTTGGATTGTTATTCACCAACAATCAAATTGATGCTTGAGATAAACGCGGAGAATCCCCACGACCACGCCAGCAGGCAAAATGAACTGAAACGCATCCGTTATCTGCATTCGCTGGGCGTGCGCATCCTGAGCTTTGATAAATTGCAGATTTTGCATGAAACCCATGTTGCAGAGGAAGTCATCCAGCAGGTGGTGACAAAAATGAGTCAATCCCTTCCCGTCAACGACCCCCTATGAGCCACGTCATTTCCGAAATCGATGGTGCCATCGCCATCATCACCCTCAACCGTCCCGACAAGCACAATGCCTTTGACGAGGCGCTGATCGCCGACCTGACCGAGCACCTGAAGGCGCTCGATCAACACGACGCGGTGCGGGTGGTGGTGCTGTCGGCCAACGGCAAATCATTTTCGGCGGGTGCCGACCTGCACTGGATGAAACGCGTCGCCGACTACACCGAGGCGGAAAACACCCGCGACGCGATGGCGCTGGCCACCTTGATGCAGACCCTGCACGGCCTGTCCAAGCCAACCATTGCCCGCGTGCAGGGAGCAGCCTACGGCGGCGGCGTGGGGCTGATTGCCTGCTGTGACATCGCGGTGGGCAGCAGCCATGCGGCTTTCGCGTTGTCGGAAACAAGGCTGGGGTTGATCCCGGCGGTGATCTCGCCCTATGTGATCGCCGCCATCGGCGCGCGCGCGGCACAGCGTTATTTTTTGACCGGCGAGCGGTTTGACGCAGGCGAAGCCTATCGGCTCGGCCTGCTCTCCGAGCTTTGCAACAACGATGACGACATGGATTTGAAAATCGAGCA
>JANPNJ010000368.1:0-3264 GCA_031427395.1 Burkholderiales bacterium | reverse complement strand
CGCTGGTCTGGATTTCGCTGTCGTTTGTGTTTTCCGGACTGCTTTGGTTTTACCTGGATGGCAGCCCCGGCCGCGAATTTGCCAACCTGAAAACAACCGAGTTCCTGACCGGCTACCAGATTGAAAAATCCCAGTCGGTGGACAACATTTTTGTGTTCCTGATGATCTTCACATTTTTTGCCGTGCCGGCCGAGTTCCAGCGCCGCGCGCTGGTGATCGGTGTGATCGGCGCGATTGTATTGCGCGTGGTGATGATTTTGATCGGCGCATGGCTGATCGCCAAATTCCACTGTGTGCTGTATATCTTCGGTGCGTTTTTGCTCATCACCGGCATCAAGATGCTGGTGTTCGCCGAGGCCAAGCCCGACCTTGAAAAAAATCCGCTGCTGAAATTCATCCGCGGCCATTTCAAAATAACCACGGATTTCCACGGCGAGAAATTCATGGTGATGAAGGACGGCGTGCGTTTTTTCACGCCCTTATTTGTGGTCATTGTGATGATCGGCATCACCGACGTTGTGTTTGCGGTGGATTCGATCCCGGCCGTGTTTGCGATCACGTCTGATCCGTTTATTGTCATGACCGCCAATATTTTTGCCATTCTCGGCCTGCGCGCCTTGTATTTTCTGTTGGCGGATCTGGCGGACCGGTTTCATCTGCTGTCCTACGGCCTCGCGCTGGTGTTGATTTTTGTCGGCACCAAAATGTTGATCGTCGATTGGTACAAGATCCCGGTGTTTGTCTCGCTGGGCATCGTCGCGGCCATATTGGTCACATCCGTGGTGCTGAGCTGGTTTCGGCCTCCGGCATGCGGGCGGCAGGGCTGAGCGAAAGCGGCCCAATCCGCCCGCCTGTGGTTTTTTGCTGTAAATTGGCGACATGTTTGTGTGCCTGTCGGCGGACTTTCCGCCGGGCACAGGTGCATTGTGTTTGACTGCCAGTTTCAGTAGACTTACGCGTTTTCAAAAATTGTGCCGCCCCCGCAACAGCGGCACAGTTGATCCCGCCGGGTATTTTTGGCTTGATTGTCCCAATGTTTTGTTGCGTGAGTGCGTTTCAATTGCGGTATTTGATTGACGACAATATTGCTCCAGGAGAAAACGTTGGCCAAAATCACCAAAGCCAAAAAACCGGCTGCCAAAAAAGGCGGGGCGAAAGCCGCGCGCGGATCCAAAGTGGCCAAAAAACCGGTCGCCAAGCCGGTTGCACGGAAAAAGACAAAACCAAAAGTTGCCAAAAAAATCGTGAAAGTTGCGAAGAAAGCCGCGAAGAAAGTTGTGAAAAAAGCCGTGAAAAAAGTTGTGAAAAAAGCTGTCGTGTCAAAAGCCAAAAAGCCCGCCAAATCCGCAGTTGCAAAATCGAAGATTTCGGTCAAGCCAAAAACCAAGGCCAAGGTCATCAAGGCCATCAAGACCAAAGCGGTCAAACTGGTGGTCAAGCCTGCGCCTAAAGTGGCAAAACCGGCGGCAAAACCGGCCGCCAAACCCGCCGCCAAAGTCGCCAAACCTGCCGCCATTGCCAGGAAACCATTGCCGATTGTCGCCACCAGGCTCAAGTCTGTACCGGTGCTTGCGGCAAAGTCCAAGACGGAATTGGCCAAGGCCGCAACGTTCGCCAAGATAGATAAAACAGACAAGACAGAGCCGCCGCCAAAAGGCGCAAAAGGATCCATTGCCCCGGTGGCGGCATCCAGCGCCATTGTGCCTGGCAAGACCGGTCGTGCCTCCCTTGCCGTTGCCGCGCCAGTGAGCCCGCCAATGCCGTCGGTGCGTGCGCCCATACGCCCTTTGCCAAAATCGATGACAGCCAAGGCGGTGGTCTCCAATGTCCTGCCGTTCAACCCCAATACCAAAAGGGTGGCGGGTCTATTGTCGGAGGCCGAAATACTCAAGCACTCAAAAAATGACTATATGTCCAAGGTGCAATTGGCTTTTTTCAAACATCGACTGATGGAATTGCAGGCGCAACTGCGTGACAATGCCGGCCAGACCACCGAGCACCTGCGTGAATTGTCGATTGTGCCGGATCCCGCGGACCGGGCCACACTCGAGGAAGAGCATGCGCTTGAACTCCGGGCGCGTGACCGTGAGCGCAAGTTGCTGAAAAAAGTGGAGTCGGCATTGCTGCGGATTGAGGACGGCTCGTATGGTTATTGTGAGGAAACCGGTGACCCCATCGGCATTCCCCGGCTGTTGGCGCGGCCCACCGCCACCCTGACCATTGAAGCGCAGGAACGCCGCGAACTCAAGCAACGCATGTTTGGCGAATAATCCGGGGGCATCATTTGCAAAACGCCGCATCCATCCGGGTGCGGCGTTTTTTTTGCGCAAACCGTTTCCAGCGGCGGCGCGGGCGCGTGGTCAAATATTGTCAATTGACATATATTCAATTGCGCAATCTATCAAGGGTTGACACAATGATCTCGCTGCAAGGAACAACAGGCTTGTCCTGGCAGCAGGGCATAGCGGATGATCGCTTTGACCTTGACTGACGTTGTTGCAGCCACGGTCTTGCCTATCAGGTGATTATCATGCCCATTAAAATCGCAGCAGCGTTGGTCAAGCGCCAGCAGCCCACCCGTCGTGACGGAGGCTGGGGCGCGGCCATGGGCGGGCAGGCCAATGTTTCGCCGGTGTTGAACGATGCGCTGGAATTGAAACGCCGCCAAACCGCTGAAATCTATCGGGCAATGCCGGTTTCGCTGGCATTGTCATTTTTTGGCAGCATTTTCACCTTTGTGTTGCTGTACTCAACCGGCGACGGCGAGCGCGGGGTTTACTGGTTTGCGTTTGCCACTTTTGTGCTGTTGTTTCGTCTGACGGTGATTTGGCAGTACGCGGTCGAGAGGGTGGTCAACTATCCTGATCCCTGGGCGCGCCTGATGATCATCGGCAATGTGTTGGCCGGCATCCAATGGGGCATGTTGGGCACATGGTTGTATATGCCCGACCCTGACTACCGCGCGGTTTTTTCGATCATTGTGATTATGGGATTTGTCGCGGGATCGGTGGTGCCATACTCGCCATTGCGGTTTGCCCATGCGGCTTTGGCCCTGCCGGCGACTTTCCCGCCGGTTATATACGTGTTTTTTATCCGCGAAGACGGCAACTGGCTGGTCGGCGTGCTGGCCCTGTTCATGTTTTGCGCCATGTTGTATTACGCCGAAGTTCAACACAAATTCGCCCGCACACGCCTCCTCGCGGAAATGGAAAACGAGAAATTCCGCCGTGCCGCGAGGGAGGAGACCGCCACCCTGGGCAACAA
>JANPNJ010000367.1:0-1509 GCA_031427395.1 Burkholderiales bacterium | reverse complement strand
CTACGAAGCATTCAATACTTCCGGCGGCCTCGGTACCTTGTGTGAAACCCTCGAAGGCCGCGTGCAAAATCTCAACTACAAAACGGTGCGTTATCCCGGCCATTGCAAGATCATGAAAATTTTGCTCAATGATCTGGGCCTGGGCAAGCGCCGCGAATTGCTGAAGGATGTGCTGGAAACCGCCATTCCGATCACCCTGCAGGACGTGGTGCTGGTGTTTGTGTCGGTGAGCGGGCAGCGCGAAGGCCGCCTTGCGCAGGAGAGCATGGCGAAAAAAATATACGCGCGCAAAGTTGGTGGCAAACTGTTGTCTGCCATCCAGTTGACCACCGCCGCCGGCATTTGCGCGATGGTCGATTTGCTGGCCAAGGGTGAGATCGCAGGCAAGGGTTTTGTCCGCCAGGAGTCCGTCAGCCTGCCGGTGTTTCTGGCCAATCCATTTGGAAAATACTACGCATGAGCACACTCGCCACTGATACCCACACCCTGCTTGCCAAACTCGGCGTCACGCTCACCAGCGTGTCCGGTGCCGACCTCACCGCGCGCTCGCCAATCGATGGCGGCACCATTGCCACACTGCGCGCCGACTCCGCCAATGAAGTGACGGCGAAAATTGCTTTTGCACAGGAAGCGTTTCTCCAATGGCGCAACGTGCCCGCGCCACGCCGAGGCGAGCTGGTGCGATTGCTCGGCGAGGAATTGCGGGCGAACAAGGCGGCACTCGGTGAACTGGTCAGCATCGAAGCCGGCAAAATCCGCCAGGAGGGTTTGGGCGAAGTGCAGGAGATGATCGACATCTGTGATTTTGCGGTCGGCCTTTCGCGCCAACTCTACGGCCTGACCATCGCCACCGAACGCCCGCAACACCGCATGATGGAGCAATGGCATCCGCTGGGAGTCATCGGCATCATCAGCGCATTCAATTTTCCGGTGGCGGTGTGGGCGTGGAACGCGGCGCTCGCGCTGGTGTGCGGCAATGCACTGGTGTGGAAGCCCTCGGAAAAAACCCCGCTCACGGCTCTGGCCTGCCAGGCGCTGCTGGATCGCGCGCTGGCCACATTCAACCAGCAAGGCACAGTCGCGCCTGCCCAACTTTCGCAAGTGATACTGGGTGATGCCTCAATTGGCGAAGTGATGGTCGCGGACAAACGCATCGCGCTGGTGTCGGCCACCGGCTCGACCCGCATGGGCAAACGTGTCGCCACGCAGGTGGCCGCAAGGCTCGGCCGCAGCCTGCTGGAGCTGGGCGGCAACAACGCCATGATTGTCGCGCCATCTGCCAACTTGGATTTGGTGTTGCCCGCCGCGCTGTTTTCCGCGGTCGGCACAGCGGGGCAGCGTTGCACCAGCCTGCGCCGCCTGATTGTGCATGTCGATGTTGCTGATGATGTGGTGGCAAGATTAAAGGCCGCATACAGCCATATTCGCATCGGCAGCCCACTCGACACACAAACCCTCATCGGTCC
Source organism: Burkholderiales bacterium (assembly GCA_031427395.1). Classification (GTDB taxonomy): domain Bacteria; phylum Pseudomonadota; class Gammaproteobacteria; order Burkholderiales; family Usitatibacteraceae; genus UKL13-2. The sequence goes on along the minus strand of JANPNJ010000367.1, from coordinate 43 downwards.
GCTGATAGACCGCGCCGCGTTTGACGGCATGCAAGCCGCACTG
>JANPNJ010000366.1:0-4416 GCA_031427395.1 Burkholderiales bacterium | reverse complement strand
ATGGCAAAAATATTGGCGGTCATGACAATAAACGGATCAGACGTGATCGCAAACACGGCCGGGATCGAATCCACCGCAAACACAACGTCGGTGATGCCGATCATCACAATGACCACAAACAACGGCGTGAAAAAACGCACGCCGTCCTTCATCACCATGAATTTCTCGCCTTGAAAACCCGTGGTGATCCTGAAATGGCCGCGAATGAATTTCACCAGCGGATTGTTTTCAAGGTCGGGCTTGGCATCGGCGAACACCAGCATCTTGATGCCGGTGATGAGCAAAAACGCACCGAAGATATACAGCACCCAGTGGAATTTGGCGACCAGCCATGCGCCGATTAAAATCATCACCACGCGCAATACAATCGCGCCGATCACACCAATCACCAGCGCACGGCGCTGGAACTCGGCCGGCACGGCAAAAAACGTGAAAATCATCAGAAACACAAAAATGTTGTCCACCGAAAGGGATTTTTCAATCAGGTAGCCTGTCAGGAACTCGGTCGTTTTCAGGTTGGCGAATTCACGCCCGTGGCTGCCATCCAGGTAAAACCATAGCAGTCCGGCAAACACAAACGAGAGCGCAATCCAGACCAATGACCAGACTGCGGCTTCTTTCGGTGAGACTTTCTGGCCACGGTTCTTGTCAAGCAGCACCAAATCTACCGCCAACGCGAGCACCACAAAAATAGCGAAGCCCACCCACATCCAAGTTGTGCCAATTGTCTCAAACATGCCTTATCCCCAGGGTTGAATTAATGGTCATCTTCTGCGTGCATTCAGCAGGCTTGACGACTAGACAGCACCCGGTGCTTGGTCGGGGATGCCTTTGCCGCGCCGGTCTGAAAAGACAACGCGCAAAGGTCTTGCCTGCGGTTTGTGTGTCGCCGTAAAAATGGCAAACCAAAATCGCTGACCGCACCGGAAACAGAATCGTTTCGTATTGACGATGCGGAGAATCCGTGTGGCCGAAAGGCCAGTTGGACAAGCTACTCCCCTTTGGAAGTTTGAATCTGTTCACCAAGCCAACGTCGCTTGGCGAGCGTGGGCATTATGCCCGGTTTTTGGGGGTTTGAAACCGCCGATGTCCGCCGATATTTCCCCCAACAAAACTTTCATTTCGAACGGCTTTTGGTGAGAAATCTCATCCCACGGCTTAATGAAGAAATAGCATTGACCCCAGTTTTTGACCGTATTTGCGTGTATCTACGTTCATCTGCGGCAAAAACGCATTCAAGATATAGAAATCGCACCTCGCAAATAAGAATGATTCTTGTTACAATCTTGCCATTCCCCGCCTCCGCGACCCCGAAAAATATGCTCCCCAAGCCCGGATTAGGTGTCTTTGCCGTCAGCGTCGCACTGCTGTTTGTCGCACCGGTCATCGCGGTGATGCTGAATCTGTTCATGGCTGATGGCGGCGCGTGGGCGCATATTCGCGCCACCACCCTGCCCGCACTGCTCGCCGATTCGCTCTCTTTGGTTTTGCTGGTCGCCGTCGGCAGCGGCATCATCGGCACGGTGTGCGCGTGGCTCACCACGCGCATGGAATGGGCGGGGCGGCGGCACTTTGAGTGGCTGCTGATCTTGCCGTTGGCCATGCCTTCCTACGTCGCCGCCTATGCCTACACCGATTGGCTGCAATACGCGGGGCCCGTGCAGAGCCTGTTGCGCGAAACATTGGGCTGGCACAACAAATCCGACTATTGGTTTTTTGAAATCCGCTCTCTCGGCGGGGCGGCGGCAATGTTGACCCTGGCGCTCTACCCTTACGTCTATCTGCTCGCCAGGGTGGCATTTTTGGCGCAATCGGCATCCTTGCTGGAGGCCGGCCGCAGCTTCGGTTATGGCCCTGGCCAGATTTTTTGGCGGGTGTCGCTGCCGCTGGCGCGCCCGGCGATCGTCGCGGGCATGGCGCTGGTGATGATGGAAACGCTGGCCGATTACGGCACGGTTTCCTACTTTGGCGTCAACACCTTCACCACCGGCATATTTTCGGCGTGGTTTGCACAGTCGGATCGGGTGGCCGCCGCCAAGCTCGCTGCCATGTTGCTGTGTTTTGTGGCGCTGGTGTGGTGGCTGGAGTCGGCGGCGCGCAGGCGCACAAAATTCACCGAAACCAGCGGCAAGACGCCACCAAGACGATCACTCGACGGCCTCCAATCGTGGGGGGCGATGTTGTTGTGTGCCCTGCCGCTGGCGGGCGGGTTTCTGCTGCCATTGCTGCTGCTTGCCCGCCTGGCGTGGCAGGATGCCGACAGCACACTGGCGTTTGCCCGCGCCGGCGAATTTGTGACGCTTGCGTGGCACAGCTTTTCGCTGGCCGGGGTCACCGCCGCAATTGCGGTACTGATCAGCCTGTTGCTGGCATACGCCGGTTACCGGCAACAATCCATAGTCATCCATGCGGCCAATCGCCTGATCGGCCTGGGCTACGCCATCCCCGGCATGGTGATTGCCGTCGGCGTATTGCTGCCGGTGACACTGCTCGATCACCGCTTGGCGGATGCCCTGTCGGCGCTCACCGGGCGCGACACCGGATTGATCTTGAGCGGCGGTGTGGGCGTGTTGGTTTATGCCTATTTGATTCGTTTCCTGTCGATTGGCCTGCAAACCTGCGAGGCCGGCTTTGCCAAAATTGCGCCCGGCATGGATGATGCCGCGCGCTCACTCGGCGCGGGCAGCACGGAAGTCGCGTGGCGCATCCACATGCCGCTCATCAAAACCAGCCTCATCACCGCCGGGCTGATGGTGTTTGTGGATGTGATGAAAGAGCTGCCCGCGACACTGGTGATGCGGCCGTTTGGTTTTTACACCCTGGCCGTGCGCACGTATACCTTGGCCAAGGCCGTACGTCTGGCGGAAGCCTCACTGGCGGCGCTGGCCATTGTGCTGGTGGGGTTGATCCCAGTGATTTTTGCGTCGCGGGTCATTACTGGCGGGGCGGGTTTGTTTACCGCCGAGGGACGCCGATAACCGCCGATAAAAGCGAATTGCTTGCAGCCATGCCGTATCGTTTTACGTTTTTGAATTTATCGGCGTTAATCGGCGTCCATCGGCGGTAAAAAACCCCAATCAAGCCAAACCACGAATCGTCGCCAAGGGCGGTGAATCGACCGCGCGGCGGGTGCCCAACAGCCCCGCCAATGCCACCCCCGCGCCGCCGCCGACGATGCCGATGAGCGGGATCCACGCATTGAGCACAATCGGCACATCCAGCACCTGTTGGGACAGCACCGCCCCCAGCGCCAGCGCACCGACACTGCCGATCAATCCCGCCAACACACCAATGGCCAGAAATTCGGCCAATTGCAGCACCACCATCTGGCGGCGGCTGGCACCAAGGGTGCGCATCACAGCGGCGTCGAACACACGTTCATCCTGGGTGGTGGCAATGGCCGCGTACAGCACCACCAGCCCGGCGGCGAGGGTGAACAAAAACACCATGGACACCGCGTTGCCGACCTGGTCGGTGATGCGGCGCACCTGATCCATGATGGCGGTGAAATCGATCACCGACAAATTCGGCATTTGCCGGATCAGGCCGTTGACGACCTCCTCCTGGCCCCGCCCCATGTGAAAGCTGGTGATATAGCTGGCCGGATAGCTGTCGATCACGCCCCGGTTGGCGATCACAAAAAAATTGGCTTTGAATGAATCCCAACTGACCTTGCGCAGGCTGGTCACGGTGGCCGTGAAGCGTGAGCCGGCAATGTCGTAGGTGAGCGTGTCGCCGAGCTTGATGTTGAGGGCTTTGGCGACACCTTCCTCAACCGAAAATTGTGGCGCGGGGTCGGTTGCGTCCCAAAATTTTCCTGCCACGACTTTGTTGTCTGACTGGATTGTATCTGCCCAGGATAAATTGTATTCGCGCCCGGCGAACCGCCAGCCGTTCTCATCGCGGTAGTTGCGCTTGAACACGGCCACATCGCTGACCGCGACCAGCCGCCCGCGGATCATCGGGTGCAAATCCGGTGTGGCCATGTTCAGGTCACGAAAATACGCCCGCACACGATCCAATTGGTCGGCCTGGATATTGATGACAAAACGGTTCGGCATGGTGTCACTGACCGTGCTCTGCCAGCGGGTGATCAAATCGGTGCGCACTAACGTCAGCAGCAGCATGGTCATGATGCCGAGCGCCAGCGCCATGATTTGCACCAGGCTGGCACCGGCGCGGCGTTTCATGTTGGCGATGCCGTGGCGCCACGAGCCGGTGGCGGCGGCGCGCAGGCTGGCGGCGAATTGAATTGCCAGCCAGCCGATGACGGCAGCCAGCAACAACGCCACCACAAAGCCGCCGACCGCAACCGCGCCGAGTTTGACATCGCCCGCACGCCAGACAATCAGCGCGGCCAGGGTGGCAAAACCCAGCAGGTAGGCGAACACCGCCGCGCCGTCGAACGGATCGAGC
>JANPNJ010000365.1:0-3085 GCA_031427395.1 Burkholderiales bacterium | reverse complement strand
GAGCGCGGCAGTCTCGGTCAAGGGCAGCGGCGCGATGGCGCGTGCGTGGGTAAGGCCGGCGGCAATGGCCGTGCCGCGTGCCAATTCATCGGCATTGCCGGCGGGCAACACCACCTGCCAGCCCTGCATATTGCAAAGCCGTCCCAATGCCAGCCACGATGCCGTGTCCCAGCCTTTGTCGGCGCGGCTGCTGGCGTGGATAAACACCACATAGGGCTCGGGATTCTCGACAGGCGTGACGGCCAGACCATAGTCACACCCGGTCGGCATTGCATATTGCAGTGCGCGCGCGGCCAGGGTGCGGTTGCGGGTGACGGCATGGGCATCGCGGGTCACCGCAAAGAGTTGGTCATAACCACGCGCCGCCAGCGGCTCCCTGGCGCTGTCACGGTCAAAGCCTGCCACCGTCCCGTTGCTCCAGCCCGCAACGAGCGCGCTTTTGAGCAAACCCTGCGTGTCGATGATGTGATCGTAATGCTGCGTGGTGAGCATGGCTTTGTCATCAAAAAAACACGACCAATTGGCTGGACGCCACCAGTTTTTTTTGAGGTCACGCAAATGCACCGGAAACACCGAGCGGATGCCCGGATGCCGCGCCACCAGCGGTGCATAGGCGGCTTCAGTCACCCAATCAACCACCGCATCGGGAAAGACGCGGTGAATATCGCCGACGACCGGGAGATTGTGGATCACATCGCCGAGTGAGGAGAGTTTGACAAGCAGGATGCGCATGGGGTGATTTTACGGGCTGGCGGCGGGACACCATCGCATTCGCGTAAAATTTCCCACACCATGACCCAAAAAATCCCGCTTTCCGTTTGCATCATCGCCAAAAACGCGGCCGCGCAAATTGCCGAGTGTCTGGACAGCGTGGCCTTTGCCGATGACGTGCTGGTGGTGGATTCCGGCTCGGAGGACGCGACCCGCGCCATTGCCGAGGTGCGCGGCTGCCGGGTGATCGAGAAGGAATGGCTGGGATTCGGCAAACAAAAACAGTTTGCGGTGTCGTCGGCCAAACACGATTGGGTGTTGTGCCTGGATGTGGATGAACGGGTGACGCCGGCCCTGGCCGAGGGCATCCGCGCCATACTTGCCGCGCCCCGCTTCAAGGCCTACCAGATGCCGCGCCGCAACCGTTTTTTTGGTCGCTGGCTGAATCACGGCGAGGGGTATCCTGATTGGTCGCTGCGGCTGTTTCACCGCCAATACGCCAGTTGGAGCAACGATCCGGTGCATGAGGCGGTCATCACCACCGTGGAGGTGGGCAAACTCAGCGGCGATTTGCTGCACGAGTCCGCCGAGGAAATCTCGACCTATCTGCTCAAACAAAACCAGTATTCGTCGATTCACGCCGAATCCCTGTATGAGCAAGGGGTGCGCGCCGGTTACTGGCGGCTGTTTTTGAGCCCGTTTGCGCGGTTTATCAAATTCTATTTTTTGCGGCGGGGCTTCCTCGACGGCGGCGCGGGATTCGCCCATGTGGCCATTGGTTGTTTTGCTGCGTTTGCCAAATACGCCAAGCTGATCGAATTATCCAAAAAATCGCAGTAGGGCTCACCGCGCCATACTGCTAAAATGGCGCGTTTTATTCATCCATTGCGTGGCACAACTCCCATGATTATTGTCACCGGCGGCGCCGGCTTCATCGGTGCCAACTTCATCCGCGACTGGCTCCTGCACGGCACCGAGCCGATCCTGAATCTCGACAAGCTCACCTATGCGGGCAATTTGCAGTCGCTCGCCGATGTTGCGGCTGATGCGCGCTACCGTTTTGTCAAAGGCGACATCGGTGATCGCGTGTTGCTCGACAAATTGCTCGCTGACACCCGGCCGCGCGCCATTGTCAATTTTGCGGCGGAGAGCCATGTGGATCGCTCGATCCATGGCGCGGACGAATTCATTGCCACCAACGTGGTCGGCACGTTTAACCTGCTCGAAGCCTGCCGCGGTTATTTCGCGTCGCTCGACAGTGAATCGAAAAAAACCTTTCGCTTCTTGCATGTGTCAACCGATGAAGTGTACGGCTCGCTCGGCATGGATGATGCCGCCTTCACCGAGACCCATCGTTATGAACCCAACAGCCCCTATTCGGCCTCCAAGGCGGCGTCCGACCATCTGGTGCGTGCCCATCATCACACCTATGGCCTGCCGGTGTTGACCACCAATTGCTCCAACAATTACGGCCCCTTTCACTTTCCGGAAAAACTCATTCCACTGATGATTACCCACGCGCTCACCGGCAAGGCGCTGCCTGTTTATGGTGACGGCAAAAATGTGCGCGATTGGCTGTATGTGGTGGATCATTGCCGCGCCATCCGCCTGGTTTTGGAAAGCGGCCGCATTGGTGAAACCTACAACATCGGCGGGCGCAACGAGCGCAACAATCTGGAAGTAGTGCACGCCATTTGCACCGCGCTCGACGAATTGCAGCCACGCGCGGACAGTGTCTCCTACGCCACGCAAATCCAATTTGTCAAAGACCGGCCGGGGCATGACCGGCGCTACGCCATTGACGCCACCAAGCTCGAAACCGAATTGGGCTGGCGCGCCGAAGAAACCTTTGAAAGCGGGCTGAAAAAAACCATTCGCTGGTATCTCGATCATCAAGACTGGGTGAGTGGCGTCACCTCCGGCCAATACCGTGACTGGATCGACACACAATATGGGAAAGCGGCATGAATCGCAAAGGCATCATTCTCGCGGGCGGCAGTGGCACACGCCTGTACCCGGTCACGCAAGTGGTGTCCAAGCAGCTCCTGCCGATTTACGACAAACCGATGGTGTATTACCCGCTGTCCACGCTCATGCTGGCCGGCATCCGCGACATTCTGGTTATTTCCACGCCGCAGGACACCCCGCGTTTTGAGGAACTGTTGGGCGACGGCAAAAGATGGGGGCTCAATCTTTCCTATGCGGTGCAACCTTCGCCGGATGGCTTGGCGCAGGCCCTCATCATCGGCGAAAAATTCATCGGTGACGCCCCATCTGCGCTGATACTTGGCGACAACATTTTTTACGGCCACGATTTGTCCGGACTGTTGCAGCGCGCATCGGCACGCACAGCGGGGGCGACGGTATTCACCTA
>JANPNJ010000364.1:0-6018 GCA_031427395.1 Burkholderiales bacterium | reverse complement strand
AAACCGCGACCAGTCTTCCCGCCTGTTGTTGTTGTGCAAGAGCGAGGCCGGGTATCTGAACCTGTGCCAACTGCTGACCCGCGCCTATCGTGAAAATATCTGGCGGGGCCGCGCCGAAGTGCGCCGCGCGTGGCTCACTCCGGTGACCACCCATGGCCTGATCGCCTTGTCCGGCGCGGCATCCGGTGATATTGGGCAGGCATTGCTGCAGGCCGACAGCAAGCGTGCGTTGGCGCTGGCCAACCGCTGGGCGGATGATTTCAAAGACGCGTTTTACATCGAGGTGCAGCGCGCCGGCCGCAATACCGATGAGGCCTATATCGCCGCCGCGCTCAATCTGGCGAGTGTCGCCGATTTGCCGGTGGTTGCCACCCACCCGGTGCAGTTCACCGAGCAGGATGATTTCAAGGCGCACGACGCCAGGGTGTGCATTGCCCGAGGCGAAGTGCTCGGCGACAAACGCCGCAGCCAGGATTTCACCGAGGCGCAGTATTTCAAATCTTGTGCCGAAATGACGGCGCAGTTTGCCGACCTGCCCGAGGCACTTGCCAACAGCATCGAAATTGCCCGGCGCTGTCATTTTGAATTTGCCCTGGGCAATCCAAGGCTGCCGAATTTCCCCACGCCAAACGGCGAGTCAGTCGATGATTATTTGCTCACCACCGCCAGGGCCGGATTGGAAAAACGCCTGGCCAGGCTGTTTCCTGAAGTCGCGCGCCGCGACGAGGTGCGGGCAGACTACACCGCGCGGCTGGAGTTTGAGGTCAAGACCATCATCCATATGGGATTTCCCGGCTATTTTTTGATTGTCGCGGATTTCATCAGTTGGGCGAAAAACAACGGCGTGCCGGTGGGCCCCGGCCGTGGTTCGGGCGCGGGCTCGCTGGTGGCCTATTCGCTGGGCATCACCGATCTGGATCCCCTGCAATACGATTTGCTGTTTGAGCGTTTTCTCAACCCCGAGCGCGTGTCGATGCCTGACTTCGACATTGATTTTTGCCAGGAGGGGCGCGACCGGGTCATCGAGTATGTGAAAAACAAATACGGCCACGATTCGGTTTCGCAGATCGCCACCTTCGGCACCATGGCGGCCAAGGCGGTGATCCGCGATGTCGGACGGGTGTTGGGCATGGGCTACAACCATGTGGATGGGGTCGCCAAGCTGGTGCCCAACCAGATCGGCATCACCCTGGCCACCGCGATGAAACAAGAGGCGCAGTTCAATGATCGCATCAAGGCCGAGGAGGAAGTCGCCGAACTGATGGCACTGGCATTGAAGCTTGAGGGCATTGCCCGCAATGTCGGCATGCACGCCGGCGGCGTGTTGATCGCGCCGGGGCCGCTCACGGATTTCACGCCGCTGTATGTGGCCGACGGCTCGGCCTCGTTCATCAGCCAGTACGACAAGGATGATGTGGAAAAAGTCGGCCTGGTCAAGTTTGATTTTCTCGGCCTGACAACCCTGACCATCATCGAGGAAACGCTGGCACTGATTCGCCGCCATCCGGGGCAGGAAGATTTTTCGCTGGACAATGTCGCGCTCGATGACAAGGCGTCCTACGATATTTTTGCGCGCGGCAGCACCACTGCCATTTTCCAGTTTGAAAGCCGCGGCATGCGCGACCTGATCAAGCAGGCCAAGCCGTCGTCGGTCGAAGACCTCACCGCGCTCAACGCCCTGTATCGACCGGGGCCGATGGATCTGATCCCCGACTACATCCGCCGCAAGACCGGCCAGGAAAAAATCACCTATCCCGATCCGCGTGTGGAGCCGGTGCTGGCGCCGACCTGCGGCATCATGGTCTATCAGGAACAGGTAATGCAAATCGCCCAGGTCATCGGCGGCTACTCGCTGGGCGGCGCGGATTTGCTGCGGCGGGCGATGGGCAAGAAAAATGCCGTGGAGATGGCACAGCATCGCAGCATTTTTTCCGATGGCGCGCAGAAAAACGGCGTGAAGGCGAGTGTCGCCAATGAGTTGTTCGACTTCATGGAAAAATTCGCCGGCTATGGTTTCAACAAATCCCACTCGGCCGCCTATTCGCTGCTGGCGTTTCACACTGCCTATCTGAAGGCGCACTTCCCGGCCGAATTCATGGCGGCCAACATGAGTTGCATCATGGATTTCACCGACAAGGTGCAGCAGATCGCCGACGATGCGCGGGTGATTGGCCTGACATTGCAAGCGCCCGACATCAACCTCGGCACCTATCGTTTTTTTCCCGTGGACAAACACACCATCCGTTACGGCCTCGGCGCGGTCAAGGGCACCGGGCACTCTGCCATTGAAGCCATCGAAGCCGCGCGCGCCGCGGGCGGGGCCTTCACCGGGCTGCTGGATTTTGTCAAACGCGTGGACCGCGGCCGGGTCAACCGGCGCGCCATGGAGGCATTGATCCGCGCCGGGGCGTTTGATGCGATCGAGACCAACCGCGCGGCGTTGCTGGCATCGCTGCCGCAGGCCGTGGAGCTGGCGGACAAGGCCGTGCGTGACGCGCAGCAGGTCAATTTGTTTGGTGATGCCACCGCCGAATCCGGCGGTGTATTGCAATTGCCGGACGTGCCGATGTGGCCGGAACGCGAGCGCCTCAACAACGAAAAACTGTCGCTGGGTTTTTATTTGTCGGGGCATCCCTTCAACACCTATGCCCGCGAGATTCGCCAGTTCGCCAAAACCCTGCTGGCGGATTTGCAGCCGAAGAATGAATCGATACTCATGGCCGGCATTTTGTACGAGCAGCGGGTGCGCAACGGAAAAAAGGGCCGCATGTGTGTGATGACCCTCGACGACGGCAGTGCCCGCGCCGAGGTGCTGGCGTACAGCGAGGTGTTTGACAAGCGCCGCCAGTTGATGCGCGACGATCTGCCGCTGATTGTGCGCGGCCGGGTGTCGCACGATGATTTTTCCGGCGGCAACCGTGTCATCGCTGACGATGTGATCTCCATGGACGAAGCGCGCAAATTCATCCGGCAACTCACGTTAATCATCGGCGGTGAGGCCGACGGCGCAAAACTGCGGCGGGTGTTGTCACCGCATGTGGCGCCCAACGATGCCGCCACCGCCAGCGTGAAAATCATTTACAACAACGGCGAGGCGGAATTGACCACGGTGCTGCCGGATCAATGGCGGGTGCGCGTGACCGAAACATTGGTTGATGCCCTCGGCGAATGGCTTGGGCAGGACAACATCATCTTTGATTACGACACCAGCAACATGATGCCCGCGCCCCCACAACGTGGCTGGCGGGATAATTTCCAGACGCAGTTTTCTGGGGCGGGGGAGTATTGAGCGGGTTTTGAAACGCGCCATTTGACGCTCACTTTCAGGCGAATTTGTCCCAAACAGCGCGCCAGTATTAGACTTTGCCTGTTTTATTTCGGCAATTGCGTGCGCCGCTCAAGCACCACAAAATCCACATCGTAAATATTACGCGCGTCCTTTGGCCGATGCTCGCGCGACACTTCCTGCCACTCTGCGGTGGGCAGCGCCGGGAAAAAAGTATCGCCATCGATCTCGGCATCAATGGCCGTCAGGTAAATGCAATCGGCGTGTGGCAGGGCTTCGGCATAGAGCGTGGCACCACCGATGACAAATGCGGCGCCATCCGCGACCATGGCCCGGGCCTCGGCAAAACCGTGCGCCACATCCACGCCTTCATGCCGCCACGCGGCGTTGCGCGTGACCACAATATTGCGCCGTCCCGGCAACACCCGGCCGATGGACTCAAATGTTTTGCGTCCCATGATGATCGGTCGGCCCATGGTGATGCGTTTGAAGTAAGCTAGCTCGGCGGGTAGATGCCACGGCATTTTGCCGCTCATGCCGATGACATTGTTTTTTGCCACCGCGACGATCAAACATAAATGCGCGGACAGGCTCATACCGCGATGGGTGCTTTGATGGCCGGATGCGGATCGTAATTTTCCAGTGTGAAATCCTCATAGCGAAAATCAAATATCGAATTGACCGAGGGATTCAGCCGCATCAGGGGCATGGCGCGAGGCGTGCGGGCAAGCTGTTCATGCGTTTGTTCGAGGTGATTCGAATAAAGATGTGCGTCGCCCAAGGTATGCACAAAATCGCCCGCCTTGAGGCCGCACGCCTGTGCCACCATCATGGTCAGAAGCGCGTAGGAGGCGAGGTTGAACGGCACCCCCAAAAATATGTCGGCGCTGCGTTGGTAGAGCTGGCAGGAGAGCCTGCCGTCGGCGACATAAAACTGGAAAAACGCATGACAGGGTGCCAGCGCCATTTGCGGAATGTCGGCCACATTCCATGCCGACACAATCAGGCGGCGTGAATCGGGATTGGCCTTGATTTGATTTATCACCTCGGTGATCTGGTCGATGTGCCGACCATCCGGTGCCGGCCAATTGCGCCATTGATAACCATAGACGGGGCCCAGATCGCCGTTGGCATCAGCCCACTCATCCCAGATGGTGACATTGTGTTCGCGCAAATAGGCGATGTTGGTTTCGCCCTTGAGAAACCACAGCAGCTCATGGAGGATCGAACGCAGGTGCAATTTTTTGGTGGTCAAAAGCGGAAAGCCTTCCGCCAGATCGAAGCGCATTTGATAACCAAACACTGAGCGTGTGCCGGTTCCGGTGCGGTCGGATTTTTCCGCGCCATGTTCGAGCACATGGCGCATCAATTGCAGGTAGGTCTGGTCGGCGGAATTGGGCGGGTGGTCTGGCATGACGGACATTTTAGCGTGTGGATGGGTGGGGAGGTGAGGAGGTGAGGAGGTGAGGAAAACCTGCGGCGGCGCAGATTTTCCTCACTTTTTCCACACCTAAAAAAACTACCGCTGACGCGAGACGCCATATGTTTCCCGCACAACCGCAATCAGTTTGCCAAGCATGGCAACAGGCAGCGCATTGATGCCCGCCGCCGACTTGCGCCCGCCACCGCCAAAATGTGCGGCGATCAGGTCCGCGCCAACCGGCTGATTGGCGGGGGCGCGAATGCTCACGATGCAGGTGTCCGCCGCTTTGTGTGTGGCAATGATGTGCGCCCGGTCGGGAAAATCGCGGCTGCAGCGATTGGCAAACGTGCCCGATACCCGCCGCGCCCAATCCGCATCCGGCAAGATGTATGCGGCAACACGGGCATCGGTGTATTCCGCTTGCAGCGCGGATAAACGGGTGATGTCATCATTGAAGCCATCGACCAGGATGCCGAACAACGCGACCTCCGCCATGAAATCAAACGGGCTGGCGTAGGTGGCCAATAGCGCGGCCAGGTCAGTGGGCATCACCAGCAAATCCGTCACGGTATCCCCATAGGCGTTGTAGTTGATGACTTCACCGAGTTGTTGCAGCACTGCGCATTGCGTGTCGCTCAACTGCGCGGTACTGGCCAATAATTTGGCCTGGGTGTGCAGGTTGTCACCAAAAGCGGCGGCAATCGCCCAGTGCCGGTACGCGCCGTCGAGCAGGCTGTCCACGATCAGGCTGGTGCAGGTGCTGGCGTCGGTGTTGATATGGGTTTTGAGTTGCGGGTGGTGGCGCAAATGATCGGCACGGTGGTGGTCAAACCAGGTGATCTGGACGCCGCGGTCAAGCAGGATGCCAGCGGCATCGCGGTTGGCGTCATAGGAAATGTCGAATACAAAAATTTCGTCGCCGGCGCCGGCTTGGGCTGGATTGACGAGTTGATTGAGCAGGTTGATGTCGCGTTTCACCCCGGTGATCAACGTGGACAGCGCGGGATATTTGAGCCGGTATTGGTGACGGGCGATGAGGCCGTCGGCATCCCCATTAAAAACATCAAATATGCCCGAACTCACCATGGATAAAGGCGTTTGCCGTTATTTGCCGGGAGCGGACAGACATTCCAAAATTCGTTGCACCGCCTCGTCAATGCCAACTTCTGTGGTGTCAATGGTGACATCGGCATCGGTCGGTGTTTCGTAGGGGTCGGATATGCCGGTGAAGGCTTGGATTTCGCCCGCCCGCGCCCTGGCATAGAGGCCTTTCACATCGCGTTTTTCACAGACATGAAGCGGGGTGGCC
>JANPNJ010000363.1:0-5391 GCA_031427395.1 Burkholderiales bacterium | reverse complement strand
TCATGGCGCAATCGGCGGATGACGCCGCGCGCCTCGCCACGCTGGGTGCCACGGCGGTGATGGTCACCGGCAATGTGAAATTTGATGTGATACCGGATGATGCGGCGATTGCACTCGGCATGTCATGGCGGGCGCAGTCGCCCAACCGCCGCGTGATTTTATTGGCGAGCACACGTGACCAGGAGGAATTGCCGCTGCTCAAAGCGTTCCTGCATATCAAAGCATGGCCGGGCGGGGACAGACCCTTGCTGGTGGTGGTGCCGCGCCATCCCTCGCGCTGTGACCTGGTGCAACAGCAAATACAACACACTGGTTTATCGGTCTTGCGACGGAGTTTGGGCATCGACGCGACATCACTTGCGAAAACCGATGTGCTGCTCGGCGACTCGATGGGTGAAATGCAGGCTTTTTATGCCCTGTGTGATGTGGCCATCATCGGCGGCAGTTTTCAGGCCTTGGGCGGACAAAATCTGATTGAGGCCGCCGCCCTGGGCAAGCCCGTCATCATGGGGCCGTCCACGTTTAATTTCAGCGAGGCGGTGACACTGGCTCGGGCGGCCGACGCGATGCAAAGCGTGGCCGATGCCGACGGCGCCATGGAGGCGGCGTGCGTGTTGCTGGGGGATGCCGGTCGTCTGGCCGCCATAGGGGCAAATGCGCGGGCATTTGCCGGTGCGCATGGCGGTGCCACGGCGCGCACGGTGGCGCTGATTCAGGCAAACATAAATTAACAAAGTCGTTATGGGGCGCGGTGTTTGAGGCAAAAATACTTCGAACACCGCTACTATCAACGAGTTTCAAATTTTTTGCAACGCGCCCTACGGCTGCAACAGCCGATTCACTTCCGCCAGATCTTCCTCCGCCAGCCGTCCAGCGGCGGCTTTCAGGCGCAATTGCGCGAGGATGGCGGCGTAACGTGCTTGCTGCAGATCACGCCGCGTCTGGAACAGCAATTGCTGGGAATTGAGCACATCAACGTTGGTGCGCACGCCGACTTCCTTGCCCAGGAGGGTCGAGTCGAGTGACGCCTTGGAGGAAATCAGCGAGGCTTCCAGCGCCTTGACCTGCGCCACACCACTGGTCACGTTCAGAAAAAACGTGCGCACGTTTTGCCCGACGCTGCGTTTGCTGTTTTCCATATCCTGTTCGGCGCGGTCACGGTTCGACAGTGCCTGGCGAATCCGCGACTGGGTGCCGCCGCCCTGATACAGCGGGATATTCAGCAATAAGCCGATATTGGTGGACTTGGAAGTGAACGCGGTGCCGGTCGAGGGCGCATCGCTGTAGCTGTGGCTGCCGGTCAAATCGAGTGTGGGCAGGTGCCCCGCCTTGCTGCGATCCACTTCCTTTTTGGCGATTTCATAGGTTGCCCGCACCTGCGCCAACGCCGGGCTGGCTTCCTCGGCAGCGGCGACCCATTGGGCGGCATCGGCCGGCACCGGCAGGGCCAGGGTGGCACCGTCGCGCAGCGGCGAAAGCGCGGGCGCGGTTTTGCCGATCAATTGCTGCAACGCGTTTTTCTTGATCTCCAGATCGTTCTGGTCGGCGATTTCACGCGACACCGAGAGATCAAACCGCGCCTGCGCCTCGTAGGTGTCGACAATGGTCGAGGTGCCGACTTCAAAATTGCGTTTGGCCTGGGCAAGCTGCTCGGCGAAGGCTTTTTTCTGCGCGGCGGAAAGGGTGACGTTGTCCTGCGCCAGCAGCACATCAAAGTACGCCTGTGCGGTGCGGGTAACCATGCCCTGCCTGGCATCGGCAAACACCGCTTCGGCCTGCTTCACCTGCAACCCGGCCTGGTCGAGCACCAGCCAATTTTGCATTCTGAACAAAGGCTGCGTGAGGGTCAGGGAATAACCCTTGCTGGTGTAGTCGGTCGAACGGTTGACCCCGGCCGAGTCGGTTTCGCTGTTGATGCGGTTGGTGTTGGCTGCCAGCGACACCACCGGCAATATCCCGGCGCGCGCCTGGGGCGAGGCCTCTTTCGCGGCCTCAAAGGCAGCGCGGGCGGAGGCAAACACCGGGTCTTGTGCCAGCGCATCACGATAGACGGCAAGCAGATCAGCGGCACCGGCATGGCCGGCCAGTGTGGTGGCGATGGTGGTCAATACACCGGCAACAACCTGTGCGAGAAATTTGTTTTTCATGTGTGCTTGGAAGTCCGTTGGCAAAAAAAGGGAAAATCAATACAGCGGCACCGCACGGTCCACCGTCCTCGACCATGCGTCAATACCACCCTCGAGATTATGCAAGTTGTCAAAGCCCATGCGCTGCAAATATGCGACGACTTGCAGACTTCGCACCCCGTGGTGACAAATTACGACCGTGGGATGCGTGGAATCAAGCTCCTGGAACCGCGCCGGAATCTCCTGCATGGGCAGATGGGTCGCACCATTGATGCGCGCCAGCTCCCATTCCCACGTCTCGCGCACGTCGATCACCACCGGCCTGTCAGCGACCGGTGCCTGCAACATTGTGTTTAATTGCACCGCCGAAAGCTGACGCATATGGTGTCTGTTAAAACGTAAAACGCGACGGCGTCCGCGCATGGATCAGTGGCGGCACCACGGTTTCAAACAACTCGGTCGTGTGGCAGGCGCTGTCGCTGACTTTGGTGATGAGGGTGGCCTTCATCGCCGGGGCATCACCGACGATGGCAAAAAACCGTCCGCCGATGGCCAGATACGGCAAATATGCATCCGGCAACTGCGGCACCGAGCCGGTCAGCACAATCACTTCAAATTTTTGTTGGGGCGGCACAAACGCCGCCGGGCTGATCGCGGCATCCCCCACCGTGATTTCGACATTGCCGATGCCGGCCACCGCCAGTTTGGCGGCGGCACGGGTGGCCAGCGACTGGAAATATTCGATGGAGGCCACGCGCTCGGCGCATCTGCCAAGCAGTGCCGTCAGATAACCCGAGCCGGTGCCGATTTCCAGCACCCGCTCATGCGCCTTGACCTGCAACTCCTGCATGATGCGCGCTTCGAGTTTTGGCGACAGCATGGTTTGGCCCTCGCCGTTTTCGTTCAGCGGGATTTCCATGTCCATGAAGGCCAGCGAGCGATAGGCGTCGGGCACAAAGTCTTCGCGTTTGAGCGCAAACAACAAATCCAGCACGCTCTGATCCAGCACATCCCAGGGGCGGATTTGCTGCTCAACCATATTGAATCGGGCTTGTTCGGTGTTCATGATTGACGGGACAACCTTTGCAAGTAATCAAGTAAGGGGCTATTTTAGCAAGCGAATCCCGGCGGCGGCGCTCAGGGTTTGCCGGGTGGCCGGGCCAGCAGGGATTGGATCAACATGTCGGTGTGCGCCGCCAGATAGGTTTCGGGGTCAATCTCCTTGCCACCACACAGGTCAAACGAGTGCCGCCACAGCATCAGCATCACCACCGGTGCCGCACAGATGCGCGGCACATGATCCATTGCCACCCGGCGGAATTCACCGGCACGAATGCCGCGCTCGATCACATAGACAAACAAACCCATGCCCCGGTGGATCACTTCGTCGTGGTAAAACCTGGCCAACTCGGGAAAATTGCCGGCTTCGGACATCATCAATTTGGTGATGCCGCCCAGATTGGTGCCGCCCACCTGCGCCCACCATTTTGTCACCAGATCACGCAGCAGATCAGCAGAGGTGCCGGTGTATTCACGCATGAAGATTTCGTATTCGGCGATGCGGAACACAATGCCTTCCTGGATCACCGATTTGAACAAGTCTTCTTTGCTGTCGAAGTACAAATACAGCGTGCCCTTGGACACCCCGGCACGTTTGGCGACATCTTCCAGGCGCGTGGCCGAAAAGCCGCGCTCGATGAACAACTCCAGCGCCGCCGCCGCCAATTCAGCGGGTCGCGCGTCCTTGCGGCGCGCCCAGCGTGGTTCGATTATTTTTGCCAGTGCGGACATGTACGCGCATTTTGATGACTAGTTGGTCATTAAGATACGCGCCTTCGCAGTCAACGTCAAGCAAATTGCCCGCGACAATAGAACCCCACCGAATACGCGGTACACAACAGAACGGCGCGTCACTGCTTGGCGGGGCGGTCACCGAGCAAATAGCGGGCACCCGCGCCACGTTTGGCGGCGACATCGCCGGGGTTGTACAGGGCGCATTTGGCGAGCGACAGGCAGCCGCAGCCAATGCACGACGTGAGTTGATCGCGCAGACGCGTCATGTTTTCAATGCGCTGATCGAGCAGCCGCCGCCAATCGCGTGACAGTCGGCTCCAATCGGCCTGATTGGGGGTGCGCCCTTCTGGCAAGCCCGCCAGCGCGGCACGAATTTCATCCAGACTCAAGCCCACCGCCTGCGCCGCGCGAATGAACGCCACCCGCCGCAGCACGCTGCGTGGAAATTGGCGGCGACCGGATGGATTGCGTTGGCTGGCGAGCAGCCCCTGCTCTTCATAAAACCGCAGCGCGCTGGCCGCGACGCCGCTGCGGCGTGCCATTTCGCCGATCAGTATTGCGGCCTCGGCTGTTGTTGCCTGCTTAGTTGCCTGCTTAGTTGCCATGTTGCACCTCGTTTTTGCGCTTGACATCAAGTTTACTTTAACTTCTATGATGGGCACCCCACCACCCCAACCCAGGCTCAACATGACTCCCGCCGCCCACACGCCAATCTGCCCTCCTGCCGTCCTGCACAACCTGCTCGACACACAGCTTCAGCTCGCGCCGGAGTATGGCAACAACCTCACCAACCACCTGCCGATGGCGCTGCATGCGCTATTCAGCCTGGGTGCCAGCACGGCGCGATTGCACGATTTTTATCTGGCGTATGTACGCGAAACCGGTGTGGGCATTGCACCAGAACCCTTGCCGGACACCGGCGCGTGGCGTGGTGATTGGCTGTCCCTGCGCGGCCGCGCGGATGCGTACTCAGCGTTGCGCACACACTTCAACGCGATGGTGGCACAAGGCGGCATCGAGGCGACGCTGCGTGTGGCCATACCCGCGTTGCTGCCCGGTGTGGCGGCGGTGGCTTTTCACGGCCTCATCCGCACCTCCCACGCGGTGGAGTCAGGACATGCAGGCGAAGTCGCCGCCGCTCTGGCCTATTGGGCGTGGCGCTGGCGGCCGTTAGTCGCGCCACCTATTGGCATGGGCGGCGAATCGTTGGTGATGGGTCACTGGTCAGCGCGGCTGGTGGCGGGCGCACTGCGCCAACGCACCAAGGGGGAGTCGATTTCGCGGCGCATCAGTGAGGCGACACAGTCGCCCCTCTACCGTGAATTGGCAAGCGCGCTCGCACCGAGTGTGAGCGTGCATGCACATATCGCCGAATTGGCGGCATTCAGTCTTGAACGTTATGTGGCCACGCCAAACTTCACCGTGCTGCACATGATCACGGGATTGCGCGCTCTGCGTACGCTATGCACGC
>JANPNJ010000362.1:0-6891 GCA_031427395.1 Burkholderiales bacterium | reverse complement strand
CGCACATGGGCTTTGTCACCCTCGGGTTTTTTATTTTCAACACGCAGGGCGTCGAAGGCGGCCTGGTGCAAATGATTTCGCACGGTTTTATTTCGGCGGCGATGTTCCTGTCGATCGGCGTGTTGTACGACCGGGTGCATTCGCGGGAAATATCCGCTTACGGTGGCGTGGTCAACACCATGCCGAAGTTCGCCTTTTTCGCGGTGTTTTTTGCCATGGCCAATTCCGGACTGCCCGGCACTTCCGGTTTTGTAGGTGAATTCCTGGTGATATTGGGCGCGATGAAAGTCAATTTCTGGTACGCCTTCGCCGCCGCCACCACGCTGATTCTCGGTGCCGCCTACACGCTGTGGATGGTCAAGCGGGTCATTTTCGGCGACATTGCCAATGACCAAGTGCGCGCCTTAACCGACCTCGATGCGCGTGAAATCATCATGCTCACGGCATTGGCCTTGCTGGTGTTGTTGATGGGTGTCTATCCGCAACCCTTCACCGAGGTGATGCACGTTTCAGTCGATGCGTTGCTCAAACACGTTGCCATCGGCAAACTGAATTAGGCATGACCCCATGACCATGACACTCGCGCAACTCAATCTTTCCATCGCCTTGCCGGAGATTATTCTGCTCGGCATGACCTTTGTCATCATGTTGTTTGATTTGTTCGGCGACGCAAAAAAGCGCAACGGACGCCTTTACGTTGGCACATTGGTGACACTCGCCATTGCGGCCATCTTTGTGTTCAAGGTCTCGGCACCGGCGCCGCAATATGCCTTCAGCAACATGTTCGTGGTTGACCAGATGGCCACCATCCTGAAGGCATCACTGCTGATTGGTGTCGCGGTATTGTTTATTTACAGCCGTGAATATCTGGAAACACGCAAACTCTTCACTGGCGAATTTGTGTTGCTGATGTTGTTTGCCACGCTCGGCATGATGGTGATGGTGTCGGCGAACCACTTTGTTTCGCTTTACCTGGGGCTGGAGATTCTGGCGCTGTCCACCTACACCATGGTGGCACTCAACCGCGATTCGGCCACCGCCACCGAGGCGGCGATGAAATATTTCATCCTCGGCGCACTGGCATCCGGCCTGTTGCTTTATGGCATGTCGATGATCTATGGCGCAACCGGCGCGCTGGATGTTTCGCTGGTGGCCAAAACCATCAGCCTGTCGCGGGCGAATGATCCACTCATCACCTATGGCCTGGTGTTTGTGGTGGCGGGACTCGCCTTCAAATTGGGCGTGGTGCCGTTTCACATGTGGGTGCCGGATGTTTATGAAGGCGCGCCGACACCCATGGCGATGTTCATCGGCTCGGCGTCGAAAATCGCCGCGTTCGGTTTTCTGGTGCGCATTCTCGGTGATGCGTTGGCGGGGGCGGGAAGTGACTGGCAGGGTATGTTGATTATTCTTGCGGTGGCCTCGCTCGCGGTCGGCAACATCATTGCCATTGCACAAACCAACTTGAAACGCATGTTGGCGTACTCGACCATTTCACACATGGGCTTTTTGCTGCTCGGCATTTTGGCCGGCACCCAAAGCGGCTATGCCGCCAGCATGTTTTACATTGTCACCTATGCGCTGACCGCGCTCGGTGCGTTCGGCATCATCCTGCTGCTGTCACGCGAGGGATTCGAGGCTGACCGGATTGATGACCTGAAGGGACTCAACCAACGGTCAAAGTGGACAGCGTTTTTGATGCTGGTCATCATGTTTTCCATGGCGGGCATCCCGCCGTTTGTCGGCTTCTTTGCCAAGCTGTCGGTGCTGGAGGCGGTGCTGAATGCCGGCCACACCTGGCTGGTGGTTTATGCGGTGCTGATGAGTGTCATCGGCGCGTATTACTACCTGCGTATCGTCAAGCTGATGTACATGGACGCGCCAGTGGATCATTCACCGATTGTCGCCGGACAGGCGATGCGCGCCCTGCTGGGTGTGAATGCGTTCGCCGTGCTGCTGCTGGGGCTGGTGCCGGGTGCCGGGCTGATGGGGTTGTGTTTGCAGGCGATCCAGCGTTCGTTGTAGATTTTGTGGCGGTGTTAATTGCCGCCGATGGACGCCGATAAAGCCAACGGCACGCCGATGAAAGCACTAAATAATTGGGATGGCCGAAAACTTATCCTGACATGCGTGGCAAGAAAGGCGCACGATGTTTTTTCATGTGTTTTTATCGGCGCACATCGGCGTAACATCGGCGGTTAACCCCCCTGCACCTGAGGCAACCTGAATGATATTTGACCTGGCCATCATCGGCGGCGGTATCAACGGCTGTGGCATCGCCCGTGATGCCGCCGGGCGCGGGTTGACGGTGCTGCTTGCCGAGCAGGACGATTTGGCCTCGGCCACCAGCGGCGCGAGCTCCAAGCTCATCCACGGCGGGCTGCGTTATCTGGAGCAATACCAATTCCGGCTGGTGCGTGAGGCGCTGCAGGAGCGCGAGGTATTGCTCAACATCGCCCCGCACATTATTCACCCGCTGGATTTTGTGGTGCCGCATGACCGAGGCATGCGTCCGGCGTGGATGATCCGCGCCGGGCTGTTTTTGTATGACCACATCGGCGGCAAAATTTCCCTGCCACCTTCGCGCGAGCTGGCTTTTCCCGACGAGCGCTACAGCGCCGGACTGCGCCCGGCCATTCACAGGGGCTTTGTATATTCCGATGCCAGGGTGGATGATGCGCGCCTCACGGTGCTCAACGCGATGTCCGCACGCGCGCTCGGTGCCACCATCATGACGCGCACCAGGGTGGAGGAAGTCAAACGCGCAACAGGTGCATGGCACATGACATTGCGTGATACGGTCAGCCAGGCCACCACACAAATCCATGCCCATGCCATTGTCAATGCCGCAGGACCTTGGGTGCAGCAGGTGCTGGAGGGCAGCGCGCACATGGCAACAACCGCGACCGTCAGGCTGGTCAAAGGGGCGCATATTGTGGTGCCGCGCATCCACGAACAAGAGCACGCCTATTTGCTGCAAAACGACGACGGGCGGGTGGTGTTTGTGATTCCGTATGAAGGCAAATATTCACTCATCGGCACCACGGATGTGGCGGTGGACAATATTGCGCAAGGGGGCGCCATCACCGATGCCGAAACCCGCTATTTGCTGCGCGCGGTGAACCGGTATTTTGCCAGGGGGGTGCAGGCGCAGGATGTGGTGTGGTCGTATGCCGGCATCCGGCCGCTGTATAACGACGGCCACACCAATCCAGCCGCGGTCACGCGTGATTATGTGTTGAAGGTCGATGACGGCAACGGCAATTTGCCGCTGTTGTCGATATTCGGCGGCAAGATCACCACCTACAGGCGGCTGGCTGAGCATGCGCTCGATCAATTGCGTGATTATTTTCCGGGGCGTGGTGCACAGTGGCGCGAATGGACGGCGACAGTGGCTCTGCCGGGAGGGGATGTTGACGACGATGGGCAAGGAGCCGACCGGGTCGTGCGGGTCGTGCGTTATGCCCAGACCTTGTCGCGCCAGCATCCGGGTGTGCCGCCGGATTTTATTCAGCGGCTGGTGATGCGACATGGCACCAACACAGCCGTGGTCTTGCAGTCGGCGCGAGTTTTGGCCGATTTGGGCGAGTTGTTCGGACGCGGCTTGAATCTGCTGTGTGAGCGCGAGATCGAATACCTGATTGCCAGTGAATGGGCCCGCTCCACGGAGGACATACTGTGGCGGCGCACCAAATGCGGCTTGCATATGGACAATGAGGAGCGCGCGCGGGCCGGGGATTTTATCGATAAAAAGTTGAAGGCCGTTTATCCATAAGGAGTTTCAGGCAGTGTGCCCAATGCGGCTGCGCACCGCAGGTTATTCCGCCGCGCCTGGCAATATGTCGGCCACGGCATTGACCAGCGAATCCTTGGCAAAGGGCTTCAACACCATGCCGTCATACGCGGACGCGCCGATGAGCGGCGATTCGCCCGCAAACAAAATCTTCGGCAATGGCCGGTCGTGGCTGACATTGGCGCGGATGGATTCGACCACCCCGACCGCGTCGGTGAAATTGGCATTGACGGGATCAACCACCACCACATCGAATGTTTCTTCCGCCATCGCCTGCGCGGCTGTCGTGGCGTCGCTGACCACCACCACGCGGTAGTCGTGTTTTTTCAGCCCGCCTGCGGCAAACATCACCTGGTCACGCGCGGCGTCGATGATCAACACGCTGGCCTTTTTCGATTCGCGCAGCGAATGCCGGGTGACGAGTGTCGCGTCCGCATCGCCGCCGCCGCCCGCGCCCATGACGGCGGCCATGGCCTCGTTTAATTGCTGGGGTGCAATCGGCTGGCGCAGGTAGGCGCTGATGCCGTTTTCGCGGCAGGTGATGGCATCCCCCGGGCGACCGCTGGCAGCCAACAGGATAATTGCGGTATGCCGGTGGTGTGGATGTTGTTTGACGCGAAACGCCAGCAGAAAACCATCCTGCACGGACAATTCATTGGCGGTGATGATCAACGGGATCGGATTTTTTTCCTGTTGCATGCGGGTCAGAAGCTGCATGGCCATGGTGGCATTGTCCGCCTCGTGTGGCTGCATGCGCCACCCCTTCAGCCAATCGGAAAGCTGTTTCCGTTCCTCGGCATTGCGGCTGACAATCAGCACCGGCAATCCGGTCAGCGTTTCATAGGTCGGGCGCGGGGTGGGGGGTTGATCGGGTTCAAACGGGAAATCAGCGGTAAACGCATAAACGATGCCGAGTTTGCGTTCCGTCACTTCTATCTTGCCGACGCCCCCGACCATTGCGCGCACAATCTGGCGTGCGATTGAGAGGCGCATCACCGCCGAAGGCGGCAATGATTTTTGCCTGGCACCAGCCGCGCGGACGATTTGCTCGACCGAAAACGCCAGGTGGATTTTTTTCTCGGCCGAATATTCCGGTGAAATCAACAGTGTGATTTCCGATGGCTTGTCATCGGGTGCGGTGTTTTCCGGCACGGCGGCCAGCGCGCAATCAATCAAATTGCGCAGCACCATCATCAGGTTGGCGCCATCACCGATCAGGCGGTCTGGCACATCCTGCTCGATGCGAATCCGCAACAGCGCGTTCAGGTGTTCGGCGTGGGATGCCACACTGCCCACCAGTGCAGCCACATTTTCCCGCAAATTGAACACACCGGATTCTAGCGCGATGGGCGCGCCTTCCATGCGCGAGAAATCAAGCAGGCTTGCAATCGAATCAAACGCGGTGGTGGACGCCTCCTCCACACGCCGGAAATTATTGAGCAGCGGGCTGGGCAATTCCAGTTGTTCGCCATGCAACACCGCGCTGCCTGCACTCTCGAGTGCCACCACCAGTTCGCGGGCAATTTTTTCAATCAGGGTGATTTGTGCTTCCGCCAGGCCCGATGAAGGCGGATTTTCCGGCGCGTGGGATTCGTGGGAATCGTGGGATAGGCGGGTCAGGCAATGGAATAAATGCATGCGTCCCGCAATGCCGGCGTCGCCTTCCACCGCCAGTGAAGTCTGCATCACGGTTTCACCGCTGGTGAGCTGAAACCGAAGCTCATCGCGCGGGTTGTCGCTGCCCGCGTCAAGCGGAAAATAAACCGGGCCGATACGTTTTTCGGTGGCAATGGAGGCGACTTCAAACAGTTCGGCGCAGCCGGTGCCAACCATGGACTGGGGGGCGGCGACGACATGGAACAGTTTGCAAAACGCCTCATTGAGCATTTCGACCGTGCCGTCGGCACCTTCCACCACGCACGCGTCGGATACGTTCTCGACCAAATCGAGCAAATGGGTGCCCTGCACATTGGCCGCCGCCTCATTGGCCTTTTCGAGGGATAAATCACGCGCAATGGCAACCATGCCGGCGGGTTTGCCGTTGACGCCGGAGATGACCGACAACTTAAACGCCATGGGCGTGCTGACATCACCTTCAACAAGCATGGTGACATCGACCGTGGCTGATCCGACTTTGCCGTCGGCGACACGTTTCAGCGATTGGGTAAATCGTGCCTGTTCCCGCTTGCTGACCAATTCCGCCAATACATAGCCGGATGTGCCTGTTGCCTTGACCGCCAGCGCGTCGGCGGCGGCGGTGGTGCTGACCACCACGCCTTCGAGATCCAGCTCAAACACCGGCTCGTTGAGGGCGGAAAGAATTTGGCTGGCGTTTTTCACGGGTGGGATTCCGCGCGGGGTGTGGTTGCTGTGCCAGCGGAAGGCATTGAAAATTGCCCAACAATGTTGGCACCGCCTGGCAGCGCGGCGACGCGAGGAAGCATTTCCCTGGCGATGGTTTTGCCCAGCTCCACCCCCCACTGGTCATAACTGTTGATGTGCCACAACACACCCTGTGCAAACACCTTGTGCTCGTAAAAAGCGAGCAATGCGCCGAGGTGAAACGCATCCAGGCACCGCAGCTCAATGAGCGTGACCGGACGGCCGCCGGCATGCACTTTGTGGGCATCCAGCCCCGCCGGTGCGTGGCCGCACCACAATGCGCTGGCCTGCGCCAATGCATTGGCCAGCAATCGATGGTGCTGGTCGCCGGCGGCGCTTTCGCGTTCGTTCAAAATAATGATGTCCGACGAAATCAGATGGGTGCCCTGGTGCAAAAGTTGGTAAAACGAGTGTTGTCCGTTGGTGCCGGCTTCGCCAAAAATCACCGGGCAGGTCGCGTAGTCAACCGGCACCCCATCCAGGTCAACCGACTTGCCGTTGGATTCCATCTCGAGTTGCTGCAGGTAGTTCGGCAGTCGCGCCAGGCGCTCGGCATAGGGCAAAACAGCATGCACGCCAATGTCGCGGAAATTCCGGTTCCATATCCCCACGGCAGCGGCGAGCATCGGCAGATTCTCGGCGAAGGGTGCAGTGGCAAAGTGTTGATCCATGGCGGCGGCACCCGCCAGCAGTTGTGAAAAATGTTCAAAGCCAAT
>JANPNJ010000361.1:0-10944 GCA_031427395.1 Burkholderiales bacterium | reverse complement strand
CTACATCGTCTTCGCCTTTTCAAATACCTCATCAATGCCGCCGACCATGTAAAACGCCTGCTCCGGCAGCGCATCACATTCGCCGTCAACAATCATTTTGAAGCCGCGGATGGTTTCCTTGAGCGGCACGATTTTGCCCGGCGAGCCGGTAAACACTTCGGCGACGTTAAACGGCTGCGACAGGAAACGCTGGATTTTGCGTGCGCGTGACACGGCCAATTTGTCTTCCGGCGACAATTCATCCATGCCCAGAATGGCGATGATGTCGCGCAATTCCTTGTAGCGTTGCAAGGTCGATTGCACCCGGCGCGCGACGGTGTAATGCTCCTCGCCCACCACTTGCGGATCGAGCTGGCGGCTGGTGGAGTCGAGCGGATCGACCGCCGGATAAATGCCCAGTGAAGCGATGTCACGCGACAGCACCACGGTGGCATCGAGGTGGGCAAAGGTGGTGGCAGGCGACGGATCAGTTAAATCATCGGCTGGCACATACACCGCTTGAATCGACGTGATCGAACCGGTCTTGGTGGAGGTGATGCGCTCCTGCAAGACACCCATTTCCTCGGCGAGGGTGGGTGGGCTGATAACCCACAGCGGAGGGCATACGACCCAACAGCGCGGACACTTCCGTGCCAGCCAGGGTGTAGCGGTAAATATTATCCACAAAGAACAAAATGTCTTTGCCTTCGTCACGAAAACGCTCGGCCATGGTCAAACCGGTGAGCGCGACACGCAGACGGTTGCCCGGCGGCTCGTTCATCTGGCCAAACACCATCGCCACTTTGGATTGGCTCAAGTCTTCGGAGTTGATGACCCCGGCTTCCTGCATCTCATGGTAAAAGTCGTTGCCCTCGCGGGTACGCTCACCGACACCGGCAAACACCGACAAGCCACCGTAGCTTTTGGCGATGTTGTTGATGAGCTCCAGCATGTTGACGGTCTTGCCGACACCGGCACCGCCGAACAAGCCGATTTTGCCGCCCTTGGCGAACGGACACACCAGATCGATCACTTTGATGCCGGTCGGCAGCAGATCAACCGATGGCGACAACTCGTCAAATTTTGGTGCCGGCTGATGGATCGCGCGGCGCTCTTCGGTCTTGATCGGACCTTGTTCGTCGATCGGGCGGCCGAGCACGTCCATGATGCGACCCAGCGTGGCAGCACCCACCGGCACCGAAATCGGCGCGCCGGTTCTCTTTACTTTCATGCCACGACGCAGGCCGTCGGACGAGCCCATGGCGATGCAGCGCACCACACCGTCGCCAAGCTGCTGCTCGACTTCGAAGGTCAGCCCCATTTCGGCAAAGCTCTTTTGACCGTCGTCCTGCAGGGTCAGCGCTTCGTAGATTTTCGGCAGCGCATCGCGGGGGAACTGGATGTCCACCACGGCGCCAATACACTGAACAATATTTCCTGTGCTCATAATCGATCCTGGCTATAGTTTGATTCTGGAATTCTGTTTATCAACTTAAACCGCCGCCGCGCCGCCGACGATTTCCGAAAGCTCTTTGGTGATCGCGGCCTGACGGGCTTTGTTGTAGGTGAGTTTCAAATCACCAATGACTTCCTTGGCGTTGTCGGAGGCGGATTTCATCGCCACCATGCGCGCCGATTGCTCTGAGGCGATGTTCTCCGACACCGCCTGGTAAATGATCGACTCAATGTAACGCACCAACAATTCGTCGAGCACAACCTTCGGATCCGGCTCGTACAAATAATCCCAGCTTGAGTCCGGCGCGCCGAGGGATTCCCCGGTGAGGGGCAGCAATTGTTCGCAGATGGTTTCCTGTTTCATCGTATTGATGAATTTGGTGTAACAAAGATACAGCGCGTCGATTTTGCCTTCGGCGAATTGGTCGAGCTGAATCTTGATCGGGCCGATCATTTTTTCCAGATGCGGCTTGTCACCCAGGCCAATCACATGCGAGACAACCGGGATGCCGTAACGCTGCAAAAAGCCGAAACCCTTGTTGCCGATGGCCGTTGCCTGAACAACCGCGCCAGCCGTTTCCCACTCTTTGATTTTGCTGACCATCAAACGCATGGCGTTGGTGTTGAGGCCGCCGCACAGACCTTTGTCCGAGGTCACCATGATGACGCCGATGTTTTTGACAACATCGCGTTTTTGCAAAAACGCGTGGCGGTAATCCGGATTGGCGTGCGACAAATTGGCCGCCACGCTGCGGATTTTTTCGGCATAGGGGCGCGCCATGCGCATGCGCTCCTGCGCCTTGCGCATTTTTGAGGCGGCGACCATTTCCATCGCCTTGGTGATCTTGCGCGTGTTTTCAACGCTCTTGATCTTGCTGCGGATTTCTTTGCTTCCGGCCATTCTTTGCTCTTTCGCTAGGGGCTTGGTGCGAGCGTCAGTACGCGCCGGTTTTCTTGAAGTCGGCAACGGCGGCGTGCAGGGCTTTTTCGTCATCTGCCGACAAATTCGCGGCCTTGTCCATGGAATCGACCAGCGCGGCGTATTTGGTTTTCAAAAATCCACCCAACGCCTTTTCAAAGGCCAAGGCTTTTTTCACATCCACGTCGTCCATGTAATTATTGTTGACCGCAAACAAAATCACCGCCATTTCCCACACCTGCATCGGTTGGTACTGGGGCTGTTTCATCAGTTCGGTGACCATCTTGCCGCGCTCCAACTGCTTGCGGGTGGCCTCGTCAAGGTCGGATGCAAACTGGGCAAACGCCGCCAACTCACGATATTGCGCGAGTGCCAGACGCACACCGGCGCCGGTGTCCTTGCGTTTCATGATCTTGGTCTGCGCCGCACCGCCCACACGCGACACCGACACACCGGCGTTGATCGCGGGACGAATGCCGGCGTTGAACAAATCAGCTTCCAGAAAGATCTGGCCGTCGGTGATCGAAATCACATTGGTCGGCACAAACGCAGACACGTCGCCCGCCTGGGTTTCAATGACCGGCAATGCCGTCAGCGAACCGGTCTTGCCTTTGACCGCGCCCTTGGTGAATTTTTCGACATAGTCCTCGTTGACACGTGCGGCGCGCTCCAGCAGGCGCGAGTGCAGATAAAACACGTCGCCCGGATAGGCTTCACGGCCTGGCGGGCGGCGCAGCAAAAGCGAAATCTGCCGGTAGGCCACGGCCTGCTTGGACAAATCGTCATAAATGATGAGCGCGTCTTCGCCGCGGTCACGGAAATATTCACCCATGGTGCAGCCGGAGTACGCGGACAGATATTGCATGGCGGCGGACTCGGATGCGCTGGAGGCAACCACAATGGTGAATGCCATGGCGCCGTGTTCTTCGAGCTTCCTCACCACGTTGGCAATGGTCGAGGCTTTTTGCCCGATGGCCACATACACGCAGGTGAGATTTTTGCCTTTTTGGTTGATGATGGTGTCGATGGCCACCGCCGTCTTGCCGGTCTGGCGGTCACCAATGATGAGTTCGCGTTGTCCGCGTCCCACCGGCACCATCGCATCAATGGATTTCAAGCCCGTCTGCACCGGCTGCGACACCGATTTGCGGGCGATCACGCCAGGGGCGACTTTTTCGATCACGTCGGTCATTTTGGCGTTGACCGGACCCTTGCCGTCAATCGGCGCGCCGAGTGCGTTGACCACGCGGCCGATCAGCTCGGGGCCAACCGGCACTTCCAGGATGCGGCCGGTGCATTTGACCGTATCACCCTCGGAGATGTGCTCGTAGCTGCCCAACACCACGGAGCCGACTGAGTCGCGCTCGAGATTCAGCGCCAAGCCAAAGGTGTTGTTTGGAAACTCCAGCATTTCACCCTGCATCACGTCTGCCAGACCGTGAATGCGGCAAATGCCGTCGGTCACGGAAATAACCGTGCCCTCAGAGCGTTTTTCGGCGGCGGCCGGAAGCGCCTGGATTTTTGATTTAATCAGCTCGCTGATTTCTGCCGGGTTGATCTGCATACCCACTCCAATACGAAAAAAACCATGGTTACGCTGATGGCACTACGCCATCAACGCTTGTTTCATTTGATCCAATGTGTCACGCACCGAGGCGTGTATCACGTCGTCGCCAACCTGCACCCGCGCCCCGCCAATCAGCGACGCATCAACTTTCACGTCGGCCTCCACCTTCTTGCCGTATTTTTTGGCAATGGCGTCAACCAGACCGGCCTTGTCCGCCTCGGTGAGCGCAAACGCGGAGGTGATGGTTGCCTTGATCACGCCGTCATGCTCACGCTGCAAGCGTGCAAAGTGCTCGCTGATAAACGGCAGCAGCGATGCCTTGCCGTTGTCAATCAGCATGGCGACGAGGTTGGTCAACAGCGATGACAGATTGCCACCGGCCGCCGCCGCCAATACCCCCGCCTTTTCGGCGGCGGTGACGCGCGGATTGCCGAGCATCGACGCCAATTGCGCGTTGACTGCCGCCACACCCAGCGCCTTCAGGGCGTTGCCAGACGGCACTGCACTGTTGGTTTCGATGGCGGCACGAAACGCGGCTTCGGCGTAAGGTCGTGCAACGGTGGTCAGTTCGGCCATTACAACTGGCCTTTCAATTGGTTCAGCATGTCGGCGTGGGTGCTGGCATTGACTTCACGCCGGAGGATTTTTTCCGCTCCCGCCACCGCCAATGCCGCCACCTGCTCGCGCAACTGGTCGCGGGCTTTTTGCTTTTCCTGTTCGATCTGCGCATGCGCAGATGCAATGATGCGCTCGGCCTCGGCTCGGGCCTGCGCCTTGGCGGCTTCGATGGTCGCCGTCATTTGTTTTTCGTTGAGCGCCTTGACATCGGCGGCGGCATCTCGCGCTTCCTTGAGCATGACCGCTTTTTGTTTTTCGCCCTCAGCCAGCGCGGTGCGGCCTTTTTCGGCCTCGGCCAGACCGTCAGCGATTTTTTTGCGGCGGTCGTCTATGGCCGTCATCAATGGCGGCCAAATGAACTTCCACGCAAATGCAATCAACAGAATGAACCAGACGGCCATTCCGAATAACGTCGCATTCAGACTCATGGCGACGACCTTTCTATCGTTGTTCGGGGATTTACTTGATGGCGGACAAAAGCGGGTTGGCAAAGCCGAAGAACATGGCGATACCGACACCGATCAAAAACGCCGCGTCAATCAGACCAGCCAGCAGGAACATGAATTTTTGCAGTTGCGGGATCAGCTCGGGCTGGCGCGCGGCGGACTCAAGAAACTTCGAGCCCATGATGCCGATGCCGATACAGGCACCCAATGCGCCGAGTCCGATGATGAGACCAATGCCGAGTGCCATGTTGCCTTGAACGAGGGCGAGATACTGTGCCATTTTGATTTCCTTTCGCGAGAACTAAGTTAAATGCCAACCTGAAAAATTTGATGCTCAATGATGTTCATGCGCCATGGCGATGTAGACCGTCGAGAGCACCATGAAAATAAACGCCTGCAACAAAATGATGAGGATGTGGAACACCGCCCAGCCCCACGACAAAATAATCGAGCCCGCCGTGTACAGCCCGCCCAGCATGCCGAGCAAACCAAGCAGCATGAACACCAATTCGCCAGCGTACATGTTGCCGAACAGCCGCATGCCGAGCGACACCGGCTTGGCGATCAGCTCAATGAGATTGATGGCCAGGTTGGGAATCCACAGGGTGGGGTGCGCGCCAAACGGGGCGGTGAACAACTCGTGGACAAAACCACCAACACCCTTGGCCTTGAAGCTGAAGTAGATAATGAACATGAATACCGTGAACGACATGGCGAACGTCACGTTCAGGTCGGTGGAAGGCACAGCCTTCCAGTAACTCAGGCCAAGCAGGCCCATAAATGTCGCCACAAAATCGATGGGGATCAAATCCATCAGATTCATCATGAACACCAGCACAAAGATGGTCAACGCAAGGGGCGCGAGAAAACTGCGGTCGCCGGGAAACACGTCTTTGACGGTGTTGTCCACGAATTCGAGAACGATTTCGATAAAGCTCTGGAAGCGGCCGGGGACGCCGGCGGTGACGCGTTGCGCGGCCAGCCAGAATGCGCCCAAGCCGACCACGCCGACAATCACCGACATGACGAGTGAATCAACGTTGACAACCCAAAACCCGCCCTCGCCAATCGACACACGCAGGTTGGTCAGGTGGTGGGAAATGTATTCGGAAGGGGAAGCGTAACTGGATGCCATGAAATTTTGGAAAAAACCGTTGCCCGCGCAACCTGCCACGCACGGTCAGTGTGAAAAAACGCGTTATTTTTGCAACAACCAAGCCAACCATTGACACATGAGTGCCACCGCCATGCCTGCCACCACCCAACCCGGCGCAAATTCGCCGGATGCCAGCGCACCAAAAACGAGCGCCAGCACAATCACAATTTTTGCGATTTCCGCCAGTACATGACGCAAAAGCACCACCTTGCCGGGCTTTGCATACAGAACCGAGGCCCTAGCGAGAAATGCATACGCAAGATTGCCGGCCAAGACAGCGACACCGCCCATCAATACCGAAACTGCTGCATTTTTGCCGCCGATGACCAGCACCGACAACATGGCAGTCATGGTGGCCAGCGACTGAAGCGACAAGACTTTCAAAACCGTATTGTCCAAAATAGCCTGCCGCATCTGTTGGCCAATCCCTGAAAATCCTGAAGTCGTGACAAAAGTCGAGAATTTCAACCGCAAAGCCGGTCGATTATAAACGTGGCAAACTGCCGAAGTCAAACCAAAATGCGGCGGCGCACCAATTTATTGGGGAAAAATGGCTTGGGTAATACTGCCTAACCAATTGGGGATTTTCAAGAAACCGCCTGCGGTGATAATGACGCTTGGCGCACGCCGGTCGCAATGCCCGGTTCGGCGCAAAATAGCCGGAATATGAAAAAAATCAATATCAACGAAGTCGGTGTGCGCGACGGATTTCAGATCGAGCGGGATTTTATTCCGACCGAAACCAAGATTGCCATCATCGACCAACTGACCGCGACCGGGCTGGCCAAAGTCGAAGCCACCTCGTTTGTGCATCCAAAATTTGTGCCGAACATGGCCGACGCCGAAACGGTGTTGCGCGAGATTGTGCGCCGCGATGGCGTGCAAATCAGCGCGATCACCCCCAATCTCAAGGGCATGGAACGCGCCGTGGCGTGTCACGCCGCCGGCGGCAAAATCGACGAAATGAATTTGTTCATGTCAGCCTCCGAAACCCACAACCTGGCTAATGTGAAACGCACCACCGACCAATCCCTCGCCGATTTTGCCGTAATGGTGCCGATGGCCAAGGCGGCGGGCATCAAGGTGAACGGCTGTGTGTCAACCAGCTTTGGCTGCCCGTTTGAAGGGCGGGTGGATGAGGGCCGGGTGATGATGTTTGCCGAAAAATACCTTGCGCTGGGGTTTGACGGCATCACCTTTGCCGACACCACCGGCATGGCCAATCCGCGCCAGGTGGCGCGCATGATGCATGACGCCAGGCGGCGTTTTCCGGATATCGACATTACCCTGCACTTCCACAACACCCGCGGCATGGGTTTGGCCAATGTGGTGGCGGGCATCGACGCCGGCATCACCCGCTATGATGCCTCCATCGCGGGGTTAGGTGGCTGTCCGTATGCGCCCGGTGCCACCGGCAACATTTGCACCGAAGATTTGGTTAACATGCTCGACGACATGGGCGTGTTCAGCGGCGTGAGTCTTGACTTGCTGCTGGCGGTGGCAGTAAAAATCCCGGCGGTGGTGGGACATGACGTGGCCGGGCAAATCATCAAAGCCGGAAAAACCCTGCACTTGCATCCTGTGCCGGAAAAACTATACGAGGTCTAAATGCAAAACCCGCACATCACAACACCACCAATCCGGTTTTTGCGCCGTGCATGGCACGGACTGTTGGCAAGCGTCGGCATGACTTGTTTTTCGGTGATGGCACCGGCAATTTCGGCCGCCGAATTCAATAGTGTCCGGCAACTCTCCCAGGGCGCCTTTGTGGGTTTGTCGAAGGATTTGGCCGCCGTCACCGCGTTGCGCGCCCTGTCGCCTGGCGTCACATTGGGCGTGCTGGGTTTTGACGTGGGTATCGAGGCGAGTGTCACCCGAATAAATGGCAGTGAGGCGTGGCGGCGGGCGGGTGGTGGATCAGTTGATGTGGTGACACCGAGGCTGACAATTCACAAGGGGCTGGCGGCAGGATTTGACATTGGCGCAAGCCTTGGCGCGGCCGGCGGCACCGGTTTGCAAACCATCGGCGGGATGGTGCGTTTTCAGCTTATCGATCCGGGTGTGGTGACGCCGGGTGCCACCATCCGGCTAACCGGCAACCGCGAGATCGGCTCATCCAGTGTGACCGCCCGCTCGCTTGGCGTTGATGTGGTGATTGCCAAGCCGTTGGTGGTGATCACACCTTATATCGGGATTGGATCGGTGCGAACAGACACGACCGCGCCGGGGACGACGCTGACTGGGGTCTCGGTCAATCTCACCCGCACGTTTGTCGGTTTTGATTTGCGGCTGGCGTTTGCGACGCTGTCCGCGGAGGCGGAAAAAATCGGCAGCACCACCACGATTTCGGGCAAGATAGGTTTTCGTTTTTAGCCCCGCCCCCACTTTACCGGGCCATCCGTGAGCAAACTGATCGAAGCCCTCAAGCGCGCGGAACAACTGCGCAAAAAAAAGCGCGAGCAGGAGGAGGCGTTGAAGGCGGCGCAGGCTGACGTCGGCGACATCGAGTTGGCCACCACCATGAGCATCGAATCCGCGTTGCTGGCCGAGGAGGTGCGCATGGCGGCGTTGCGCGTGCATGCGCTCTATGAGCAGGAACGCAGAAAAAAAGCCGGGCTGAAGGCAAATGCCGGCGAGAAAAATGAATCATTGCCCGATGCCCCCGGCGTGGTGGTTGCTGAGGCCACCGCGCCCAGTGAGCAACATCCGCAGGAGGAGGTGGAGGAAGAAGTTGAACAGACTCCAACAGCCGCCGCAGCCGTCGATTCCGCAGCCATGCAGAATGAGGCTGAGGAAAGCGCTGCGGCATTGCAGGCGCGAAGGCGGCAAGCCGAGCAAGCGGCGGACGTGGCACAACAAAGACGCGCGCAGGCCGAACGTGAGTTGGCCGATGACAAGTTACGCCATGACCTGGCTGAACAGGAATTAATCGACGTTGCCGAGGCGCGTGCCAACGAGGCCAACCGGCAGGCGGAGGATGCACTGGCGCAATTGCAGGCCCAGCGTGACGAAGCCCGCAACAAGGTCGCCAATATCCACCGCGAGCTGCAAACGGCGGAGCAGCAATTGCAGGTAATGCTTGCCGAGCGCGCGCAAGTTGAAAAGGACGCCATTGTTGCCGCCGAGGCCGCCGCCCAAGCCGCAAGTGAGGCGCGCCAGGCTGCGCAGCAACAGTCCGAGAACGTAAAAGCGCAAATCGCCGCCGCTCTCGCCAAAAAACCCCAGGCGGAACAGTCGCGGGAAATATCGCTGGAAGCGCTCGCACGATCACGCCAAATACTGGAAACCGAAGCCAAAGCTCTCGAGGTGGCACGGGTCGAAGCCGAAGCCGGGTTTGCCGACGAGGCGACAGCGCGTAGACAGGCCGAGGAAAATGCACATCTTGCGGCACAGCAGAAAAAAGCCGCCGAACAAAAATTGCGCCAGCTTGCGGAAGAGCAAAGCATTGCCGAACGCGCCGCCACCGACGCGGCCACGGCGGCGGAAGCGGCGGCAGTTGGTGCGACCGCGCAAATCAAATCGGCCATGGCGGCGGCATACGTCAAACATCAGGCGGTTATTGCCGAATCGCAGGCGCGCCGCGCCGCAGCAGAAAAATCGGCCGAGACTTCCCAAGCGGAACGTCTTGCGATTGAGAAAAAACTCGCCGCGGAAGTTGTCGCGCATGTGGCCGCGGAAGAACAGGCCATGAACGCGGCAGAACTGCGCATGCAGGCCGACAACAAACTGGCACAGGCGGCTCGAGCCAAAACAGAAATCGAAGCGCGCGCAAAACAAGCCGCGTTGGCGGTGCTGGCATCGGAGCAGGAGGCGGAGGCGCGCGCCAGGGGTGATGCGGAAATTGAAGCCAAGCGAGTGGCGGACATTCAGACAGCAGCCGAGCAATCCAAATTGGCTGTGGCATCACGGCTGGCGGCGCTGGAAACCAGGCGGCAGGAAATCCGGGCCGGGCAAGGCAAACTCGAGTCCATGCAGGCTGAAGAGCGGGAGGCGGCGAAACGCCAGGCGGCGGAGTTGGCGGCGGCTGAGAAGCAAGCGGAACAGGAATTCGCCAAGCTGGTGGAAGCACGCAAGGTGGCGGAATCATTCGTGGCGGCGGCGGTTGCCGCACGCCGGAGTGCCGTGGCGGCCTTGCAGTCCGCCGCCCAGACGCGACTCGAGGGCGAGCGCAAATTGGTTGAAGAAGCCAATGAACGCGCCCGGGCTGAAACCGCGTTGGGCAAAAAAGAAAGCGAGCGCGAATTGACCGAACGCCATGCCGCCCAAGCGCAGGCCAAGCGGCTGGCGGCGGAGCGCGCGCTGCGCGCAACCACCGAAGCCAAGATCGCGAAGTTGGCGGAAATAGTTCGCATGGCAGACGAAAAAGCGGTGGGCGATCACAAGCAAGCAAATGAATTGACACAGCTGGAGGCGGAGGAAGCCGCCGCGCTGGCCAGTGCCAGCGAGCAACACGTGGCGCAGCATATGACGCAAAACGAGGCAGCAGAAGCCTCGCTGATGAAAGGGCATTTGCCCGCCGCGCCCGCAACATTGATCAAGTCCGGGTTCCCGGCCGTGTTTAAGTTCGGCCTCGCGGGTGCCGCCCTGTTGGGAGTGGGAATTTTAGGCGGCCATCAGCTGGCGGAAATCCAGATCGCGCCACAGGTTAACGCGCCCATTGAGGCCGTTGTCCGCGCCACGCCGACTTCAAAACCGGCAGATGTGGTTGATAAAGTCGGCGAGCCGTTTAACCTGAAACTTGACACACAATTGTCATCAAAGCCATAGCGCTTGAAGTAAAAACAAAACACCAGCATCCAAGCGG
>JANPNJ010000360.1:0-1514 GCA_031427395.1 Burkholderiales bacterium | reverse complement strand
GGTCAATGCCCTGCTCGATGCGGGCGCACCGTTTCTGGAATTGTCGCCACTCGCGGCATGGGGCATGTATGGCAGTGACGGCATGGACGCGCCGGGTGCGGGCATCATCACCGGCATTGGCCGCATCGCGGGCATCGAATGTGTGATTGTGGTCAACGATGCCACCGTCAAAGGCGGCACCTATTATCCGATGACGGTGAAAAAACATTTGCGCGCGCAGGAAGTGGCGCTGCAAAACAATTTGCCGTGTGTCTATCTGGTTGATTCGGGTGGCGCGTTTTTGCCGCTGCAGGATGAAGTTTTTCCCGACAAAGAGCACTTCGGCCGCATTTTCTACAACCAGGCCAATCTGTCGGCCAAGGGCATTGCGCAAATCGCCTGTGTGATGGGTTCCTGCACGGCGGGTGGGGCGTATGTGCCGGCCATGTGTGATGAATCCATCATCGTCAAAAACCAGGGCACGATATTTTTGGGTGGCCCGCCGCTGGTGAAGGCGGCCACTGGCGAAGTGGTCACGGCGGAGGAACTGGGTGGCGGCGACGTGCATGCGCGCACCTCCGGTGTCACCGACCATCTGGCGGAAAACGACCAACACGCGCTCGGCATTGCGCGTGAAATTGTCGCGCACCTGAATTATAAAAAATCACCGCCGGTGGCGATGCGCCCGGTCGAAGCCCCGGCCTACCCGGACGAGGATGTGTACGGCATCATCCCCGCCGACAGCAAACAACCATTTGACATCCGCGAGGTGATTGCGCGCATTGTTGATGGTTCGGACTTCCATGAATTCAAGGCGCTTTACGGCACCACTCTCGTCTGCGGCTTCGCCCACATATTCGGCCACCCGGTTGGCATCATCGCCAACAACGGCATTCTGTTTTCCGAGTCGGCGTTGAAGGGCGCGCATTTCATCGAACTGTGCAACCAGCGCGGCGTGCCGTTGGTGTTTTTGCAAAACATCACCGGCTTCATGGTCGGCAAAAAATATGAAACCGGCGGCATCGCCAAGGACGGCGCAAAAATGGTCACGGCGGTTTCCTGTGCCAAGGTGCCCAAGTTCACTGTCATCATCGGCGGCTCGTTTGGCGCGGGCAACTACGGCATGTGTGGCCGCGCGTTCAACCCTCGTTTTGTCTGGGCGTGGCCGAATGCGCGCATCTCGGTAATGGGCGGCGAACTGGCGGCGTCGGTGTTATCCACTGTTAAACGCGACGGCATCGAATCCAAAGGCGGCACCTGGTCGGCTGAGGAGGAAGAGGCGTTCAAGTCACCCATCCGCGAGCAATACGAAAAACAGGGCAGCCCCTATTACGCCACGGCGAGATTGTGGGATGACGGCGTGAACGACCCTGCCCAGACGCGCCTGGTGCTGGGGCTGGCGATTTCGGCTTCGATGAATGCGCCAATGGAAAAGACGGAATACGGCATCTTCAGAATGTAAATCGGAATGTAAACTAAGTACGAACATGATCGATGCCAAACAAACATTGTGGTTTCTGGTGCACAAGCGAAAA
>JANPNJ010000359.1:0-14212 GCA_031427395.1 Burkholderiales bacterium | reverse complement strand
GTCGAATACTGGCTGCGGGAAACATTTGCCGCCAACCCCGAGGTGGCAAAAGCGAACGCCTTCATTCATTTCGCCTGCACCTCCGAGGACATCAACAATCTTTCCCATGCCCTGATGCTCACCCACGCCCGTCAGGCGTGTCTGCTGCCGGTGTTGCGCGGCACCGAAGCCAAGATCATTGCCCTCTCACACGAGCACGCCGCCCTGCCGATGCTCGCCCACACCCACGGCCAGCCCGCATCGCCCACCACGCTCGGCAAGGAAATGGCCAACGTCGCCGCGCGGCTGCAGCGCGCCATTCGCGCCATCGAGAGTGTGACGGTACTGGGCAAGATCAACGGCGCGGTCGGCAATTACAACGCGCATCTGGCGGCGTATCCGGATTTTGACTGGCCAGGATTTGCCAAAAAATTCGTCGAACAACTTGGGCTGGCATTCAACCCCCACACAACCCAGATCGAGCCACACGACTACATGGCCGAATTGTTTGATGCCGTCGCACGCGCCAACACCATCTTGATCGACCTCAACCGCGACATTTGGGGCTATATCGGCAAAGGTTATTTCAAACAACGCACCGTTGCCGGCGAAATTGGCTCGTCCACCATGCCACACAAGGTCAACCCGATTGACTTTGAAAATTCCGAGGGCAATCTGGGATTGTCGAATGCACTGCTGCGCCATTTGTCCGAAAAATTGCCCATCTCCCGCTGGCAGCGCGACCTGACCGACTCCACGGTGCTGCGCAACATGGGCGTGGCGCTGGGCTACGCGTTGCTGGCCTATGAGTCACTTAACAAGGGTTTGCACAAACTCGAAACCAATCCCGCCGCCATTGCCGCCGACCTTGACCGGCAGTGGGATGTGCTGGCCGAGCCGGTGCAAACCGTCATGCGCAAATACGGCATTGATGACGCCTATGAGCAACTGAAGGATTTGACGCGTGGAAAAGGCGGCATCGACCGCGAATCCCTGCATGGTTTCATTCGCTCACTGGTTTTGCCAGAGCATGAAAAAGACGCGCTGCTGGCGCTGACACCATCAGACTATATCGGCTGCGCGGCTTCCCTGGCAAAAGCCATCAAGCCGCAACAACACACTGCGTGAACCAAACAGACCTGATCTGACTCGCCGCCACCACGGTGTTTCGCAAAGCGGCCGCGGGCACTATAGCGGCAACGAATTTTACAAATCCGCTTGCGGATTCAGCCGTGCAAATTTTTCCGTCATTTTGTTGAGCGCATTCAGATACGCCTTGGCCGAGGCCATCACAATATCGGTGTCGGCACCGATGCCGTTGACCACCCGCCCGCCCTTGCCCAGCCGCACCGTCACCTCGCCCTGGCTGTCGGTGCCCTCGGTGACATTGTTGACCGAATACAGCAGCAATTCCGCTTCACTTTTCACCACTGTCTCCAGCGCCTTGAAGGTGGCATCGACCGGCCCGGCACCTTTGGACTCACAGGACACTTCGCGGCCGGCATCGGAAATAATCAGCCGCGCATACGGCTGCTCGCCGGTTTCGACGTGTGCGGTCAGCGAAATCAAATGATATTGCTCGATGGCCGGGGTGACTGCCTCGTCCGAGACGATGGCGTGGATGTCCTCGTCAAATATCTCGGATTTTTTGTCGGCAACCTCTTTGAACCTCTTGAAGGCGGCATTCAGCGCCATTTCGGATTCCAACTCGATGCCCAGTTCCTTCAGCCGCTCGCGGAACGCGGAACGCCCCGACAATTTTCCCAAAGTCAGACGGTTGTTGTGCCAGCCCACATCCTGGGCACGCATGATTTCGTAGGTCTCGCGGTGTTTCAAGACGCCATCCTGGTGAATGCCGGATTCGTGGGCGAAGGCATTGGCACCGACCACTGCCTTGTTCGGCTGCACCGGGTAGCCGGTGATGGTGGAAACCAATTTTGAGGCCGGCACAATCTGGGTGGCATCGATGCGCGTTTCCACACCAAAATAATCCGAGCGTGTGCGGATCGCCATGACAATTTCTTCCAGCGCGGCGTTGCCGGCGCGCTCGCCCAAACCATTGATGGTGCATTCGACCTGGCGCGCGCCCGCCTTCACCGCCGCCAGCGAATTGGCCACCGCCATGCCCAGATCATTGTGGCAATGGGTGGACCACACCACCTGGTCGGCGTTGGGCACACGCTCAAGCAATGTTTTGAAGCGCTCCGCCCACAATTCGGGAATGCTGTAGCCCACCGTGTCAGGAACATTGATGGTTTTGGCGCCGGCTTTGATGACGGCCTCAAACACACGACACAGAAAATCAATGTCGCTGCGCACCGCATCCTCGGCGGAAAATTCCACGTCGTCGGTGAAGGTGCGGGCGAATTTCACCGCATCAATGGCACCCTGCAGCACTTGATCGGGGGTCATGCGCAGCTTGTGTTGCATGTGAATGGGGGAAGTGGCAATGAAGGTGTGGATGCGCCCGCGCGCGGCGGGTTTGATGGCATCGCCCGCTTTTTGAATATCGCCCACCTGCGCGCGCGCCAGTGAACAAACAACGGAATCTTTCACCGCCGCCGCCACCGCTTGAATCGCCTCAAAGTCACCCTGGCTGGCGGCCGCAAACCCCGCCTCAATCACGTCCACGCGCATTTTTTCAAGCTGCTTGCCAATGCGCACCTTTTCCTCGCGGGTCATGGACGCGCCGGGACTCTGCTCACCATCACGCATGGTGGTGTCGAAAATTATCAATTGATCCATCTTGAAACTCCGTCGGATTTTTGTTTCACAAGCAAGGATTATCGCGCTTCACAGGGTGTGTCGCGTTCGGGAAAAGCCAGCAAGGGAGGGGAGGGGTTATGTTTGCGCGGGAAGCGCAAGCAGCAGCAACGACAGCGCGCCAGGATTGGCGGCGGAGGCGAAAAACAAATTGGTCGTGGCGAATGGCATGGCTTGAATATAGCGCGTCAGGTCACAGTCCGCAAGTCAGCTTTGCATATCCGGCGGCTTTGGCTTACCCATCACCCGCATGATCCAAACCACGTACCCCGACAGCGCATAACAAACAAACAAGCCGAACAGGACATGAGACGGCTGGATCGAGATCAGCAGGTAGCCAACCACAATTGCCGGTATGACCCAAAAAGGCACACTGCGGCGCAGGTTGAAATCCTTGCCGCTGAAATACGGCACGGTGGAAATCATGGTGACGCCGGCGAACACCGACATCGCCCACGCGTACCAGCCGACATCGTGCCCCTTGACCTGGTATTCGTTGAGCACCCAGATCAAGCCCGCCATCAAACACGCCGCCGCCGGGCTGGGCATCCCCTGAAAATAACTTTTGTCCACGGTGCCGAGGTTGGTGTTGAAACGCGCCAGCCTGAGTGCCGCGCACACGCAGTAGATGAACGCCGCCATCCAGCCCCATTTGCCGAGAGGCTGCAACGCCCAGGCGTACATCACCAGGGCCGGTGCGGCACCAAACGAGACCATGTCGGAAAGTGAATCGAGCTGAGCACCGAATTCGCTGGTGGTGCGGGTCAAACGTGCCACGCGGCCATCGAGGCCATCGAGTACCATCGCCACAAATATGGCAATGCAGGCCACCTCGAATTTGCCGTCCATGCCTTGCACAATGGCGTAAAAGCCGGAGAACAGGGAGGCGGAGGTGAACAAATTCGGCAAAATGTAAATGCCCTTGCGTCGCCGTTCCGGGTCGAGCAGGCCTTTTTTGATGCGCGGGATGGGAGAGTTCATGGCTTATTGTAACCCTCATGGGTGGTCGCTGTGTCCATTGTGTCCGCCAAGATTGACTGCCCCATGGCCTCGCCCATGCGTATCGCTGACGCCGGTGTCCACGCGGGGTTGAAGGCAAGCGTGTTTTCGGGAAACAACATCACCACTGTTGAGCCCAACAAAAACCGGCCCATCTCCTCCCCTTTTTTCAGCGTGATGTTTTTGTCGGTGTATGTCCATTCCTGGATGTCGGCGCGGCGCGGCGGATTGACCATGCCATGCCACACCGTTGCCATGCTGCCGACAATCATCGCCCCCACCAACACCAGCACAAATGCTCCGTGGGCGGTGTCAAACACGCACACCACGCGTTCGTTGCGGGCAAACAGGCCAGGCACGCCGCGTGCGGTGACCGGATTGACCGAGTACAGCGTGCCCGGAACGTACATCATGCGTGTGAGCCGACCATCACAGGGCATGTGGATGCGATGGTAGTCCTTCGGGCTCAGATAAAGCGTGGCAAAGCTGCCATTGTCGAATTGCCGGGCGAGTGACGCATCGCCGCCCACCAACGCGGTGGTCGAGTAATGGTGCCCCTTAGCCTGAAAAATCTGGTCGCGCGCAATGGCACCAAACTGGCTGATGGCCCCATCCACCGCGCAGACAAAATCCGCATTTGCCAGCGGTCGCGCATCGGCGCGCAAGGGGCGCGTGAAAAATTCGTTGAAAGTCGCGTAGGCGGCGATGTCGGGGTTCGCCGCTTCCATCATGTTCACGCCATAACGGCCGACAAACCAGCCGATGAGCCGAGTGGTGAGCGCACCACCCCTGGTGCCCGCCACCAGCCCTGCGAAGGCGGTTAGGGCGTGTTTGGGGAGGAGATGTTGCAGGAAAATTTGGAGGCGCTCTGACAAGGTCATTCCAGGATTGGGCGGACAGACATTTTAGCCCACACGGTCACTCGTCGCACCTTTGCGAAAAATTGAAAGTCCAATATCCACGCGGATTTTCAGGCGAAAGTAGCTGAAGATGCCTGTCAGAAAACAAGTTTCAATAAAGGACAATTGCTGGTCAACAAAACGGGCGCAGATGCGCCCGTTTCATTTTCATTCATGTTGCCACTTCAGATCAATTGCGCGACTGGTCAACCAACTTGTACTTTTTAATCCACGGTACTTTTGCAGGGGTTTCGGCAAGCACCGCTTCCCGCCTGCAAAAGCCCAAGCCGAATGCAGTCGGCGCGGAGAGTTTGACTAATTGCGCGACTGGTCAACCAACTTGTTCTTTTTGATCCACGGTACTTTTGCAGGGGTTTCGGGAAGCATTGCTTCCCGCCTGCAAAAGCCCAAGCCGAATGCAATCGGCGCGGAGAGTGTGGCTAATTGCGCGACTGGTCAACCAGCTTGTTCTTTTTAATCCACGGCATCATTGACCGCAACTTCTCCCCCACCTCTTCAATCGGATGCTCGCGCAACAATCGACGGCGCGCGTTCAAGGTCGGCGCACCGGCCTTGTTTTCGAGGATGAATGATTTGGCGTATTCGCCGGTTTGAATGTCGCGCAGAATATCCTTCATCACTTTTTTGGTTTCCGCTGTGATCACACGCGGTCCACTCACATATTCGCCATACTCGGCGTTGTTGGAGATCGAATAATTCATGTTGGCAATGCCGCCTTCGTAAATCAAATCGACAATCAACTTGGTTTCGTGCAGGCACTCGAAATACGCCATCTCCGGCGCGTAACCGGCCTCCACCAATGTTTCAAATCCGGCCTTGATGAGCTCGACAATGCCGCCGCACAACACCGCCTGCTCGCCGAACAAATCGGTCTCGGTTTCCTCGCGAAAATTGGTTTCGATCACCCCGCCGCGCGCACCGCCAATGGCTTTCGCGTAGGACAGCGCCAAGTGTTTGGCTTTGCCGGAATTGTCCTTGTGTACCGCCACCAGCGCAGGCACACCGCCGCCGGCGAGATAGGTTGAGCGCACCAAATGACCGGGGCCCTTGGGTGCGATCATGATGACATCCAGATCGGCGCGCGGCTCGACCACACCGTAGTGGACGTT
The DNA here is from genome assembly GCA_031427395.1 of Burkholderiales bacterium. Classification (GTDB taxonomy): domain Bacteria; phylum Pseudomonadota; class Gammaproteobacteria; order Burkholderiales; family Usitatibacteraceae; genus UKL13-2. The sequence continues at coordinate 8,442 of JANPNJ010000359.1, read as the reverse complement.
GAAGCCGTGGGCGAAGGCCAGCGCCGCGCCTTTTTTGATGTTGTTGTGGACTTCGTTTTTGTAGACGTCACCGATGTTTTCATCCGGCAACAGCATCATCACCACGTCGGCTGCTTTTACGGCGTCGGCGACCTCGGCCACTTTGAGCCCGGCCTTCTTGACCTTGTCCCACGACGCGCCACCTTTGCGCAGGCCGACGGTGACTTTCACGCCTGACTCATTCAGGTTCTGCGCGTGTGCGTGACCCTGCGAGCCAAAGCCCAATATGGTGACTTTTTTTCCCTTGATGAGCGAGAGGTCACAATCCTTGTCGTAATACACTTTCATTGCCGTTTCCTTTTTTACGTTTGCTAGGGTAATTTTTTTTGGTGGACAAGTCACCTGTTCACTTATTGTTCAGGCCGCCTTCACAATCCACTCGCCACGACCCAGCCCGCACGCACCGGTGCGCACCGCTTCCAGAATCAGCGAGCGGTCGATGGCTTCCAGGAATGCGTCGAGCTTGTCGCCTGTGCCGGTCAGTTCAATGACAAATGTTTTTTCGGTCACATCGATCACGCGCGCGCGGAAAATGTCGGCGACACGCTTCATTTCCTCGCGGTCCTTGCCGACGGCGCGCACTTTCACCAGCATCAATTCGCGCTCGACGTGTTTGCCTTCGTTGAGATCCACAATCTTCACCACGTCCACCAGCTTGTTGACCTGCTTGGTGATTTGCTCAATCACGTCATCCGAGCCGGTGGTGACAATGGTCATGCGCGACAGGGTGGCATCCTCGGTTGGCGCCACAGTGAGGGACTCGATGTTGTAGCCGCGCGCAGAAAACAGCCCCGCCACGCGCGATAGCGCACCGGCTTCGTTTTCCAGCAGAAGCGAAAGAATATGCCGCATGGCTTACAAATCCTCCGCCAAAATCATCTCGGAAATGCCCTTGCCGCCGGGCACCATCGGAAACACGTTTTCTTTTTGATCGGTCTGGAAATCCATGAACACCAGGCGTTTTTTCAGGGCAAACGCTTCTTTCAGCGCACCCTCAACATCACCAGGTTTTTCGATTTTCATGCCAACGTGGCCATAGGCTTCGGCCAGTTTCACAAAATCCGGCAGGGCATCCATGTAGCTTTCGGCGTGGCGGTTGCCGTGGAAAAAATCCTGCCATTGGCGCACCATACCCAGGTAGCGGTTGTTCAGCAGAATCACCTTGATCGGCAAATCATATTGCTTGCAGGTGGATAATTCCTGGATATTCATTTGTATCGAACCCTCGCCGGTGATGCAGGCAACATCGGCATCGGGAAAGGCGAATTTGCAACCCATCGCATAAGGCAGGCCGACACCCATGGTGCCCAGGCCGCCGGAATTGATCCAGCGGCGCGGCTTGTCAAAGCCGTAATACTGCGCCGCCCACATCTGGTGCTGGCCGACGTCGGAAGTGACAAAGGCATCGCCCTTGGTGACTTCAAACAGTTTTTGCACCACATACTGTGGCTTGATGATGGTGTCGGAAAATTTGTATTTCAGACAATCCTTGCCGCGCCATTCTTCGATTTGTTTCCACCATGCGCTGATGGCGTTGGGCTTTTGTTCGGCGATTTTCAGTTGCGCAAGCAATTCCACCAGCACGTCCTTGATGTTGCCGACAATCGGCACGTCCACCTTGACTCGTTTGGAAATAGACGAAGGGTCGATGTCAATGTGAATGATCTTGCGGGTCGGGTTGCCGGCGTTGAAATGGGTCGGGTTGCCGATCACGCGATCATCAAAACGCGCGCCGATGGCGATCAACACGTCGCAAAATTGCATCGCCATGTTGGCCTCAACCGTGCCGTGCATGCCCAGCATGCCGAGAAATTGTTTGTCGGAAGCCGGGTAGCTGCCGAGACCCATCAGGGTATTGGTGCAGGGGTAACCAAGCTGCCGGACCAGCGTGGTCACTTCGTCCGAGGCGTTGCCCAGGATCGCGCCGCCGCCAATGTAGATCATCGGCCGTTCGGCCGACAGCAGCATCTGCATGGCTTTTTTGATCTGCCCGCTGTGACCTTTGCCAACCGGCCGGTAGGAACGCATTTCGACTGTGGCCGGATAGTGAAATGGCGCCTTTGCCATCGACACATCCTTTGGAATATCCACAACGACAGGACCCGGGCGGCCGGTGGTGGCGATATAAAACGCCTTTTTGATGGTCTCGGCCAGCTCACCCACATCCTTGACCAGAAAATTGTGTTTCACGCAGGGTCGGGTGATGCCAACGGTGTCGCATTCCTGAAAGGCGTCCTGGCCAATGGCATGGGTCGGCACCTGGCCGGTGATGATGACCATCGGAATCGAATCCATGTACGCCGTGGCAATGCCAGTCACGGCATTGGTGACACCAGGACCCGAAGTAACCAGCGCCACACCGCAGCGGCCGGTGGCGCGCGAATAGGCATCGGCGGCGTGGACGGCGGCCTGCTCGTGACGCACCAGGATGTGTTTGAAATTATTCTGCTTGTGGATTTCGTCGTAAATGACCAATACCGCGCCGCCGGGGTAGCCAAAAATAAACTCCACGCCTTCGGCTTTCATGGCATGGCAAACAATTTCGGCACCAGTCAGCAATTGTGACTGTTGGCTGGTTTGTGTTGGCGCGTCGGAGAGTTTCATGGTTTTCACCGCTTGGGAATCGTGCATTTCTGATGTAATGCTGACGTGGCTTGTTCGCTGACCAGATGGGCATCATGGGCAGGCACCATACAGACATTTGGAAAATGGTGGCTCTCACTTGACGTCGGGGAGGGGTAGGCAATGCTGCGCGTGACGTCGCGGGGAAAAAGCGTTTGAACCTGCTTGCAGCCGCGTCAGGGGATCGCCCGTTTCATGCTGCGCCGCAATACGCTACCTTACCATACTTACAGCCGAGGTCAAGTGTGTGCTTGCGCCAACGCCTTGTATTCTTGCTAGACTTTGTGAAAATTGGTGGCATTGGTTGCAATTGCTGACATGACCGCTTAGGCTTTACGCCACAAACAACAAATCACGAGGTTCATTCTGGCTTCCCGGCAACAAATGTCCGATTTTCTGGCCTCGGTTGAGCGCCGCGCCTTCAAGCAAGCTGTTTTTGCCGTCAAGGACGACCATTCCGCGCAGGATGTGGTGCAGGATTCGATGATGAAACTTGCCGAAAAATATTCAGATCGGCCGCCCGAAGAATTGCCGATGTTGTTTCAGCGCATCCTGCAAAACAATATCCGCGACTGGTTTCGCCGCAGCAAAGTCCGCTCGACCTGGACGACCCTGTTTTCGTCATTCGGCTCAAAGGATGATGATGATGAATTCGACATCCTGGAAAGCCTGGCGGTGGAACAAACCACCAATGTCCCGGTCTCACCCGCAGAGCAGCTCGAACAGGTGCAGGTCATGGCCATCATCGAGGAGGCGGTCAAAAAGCTTCCGCCGCGTCAACGTGAAGCTTTTATGTTGCGTTACTGGGAGGAATTCGATGTTGCAGACACAGCCGAGGCGATGGGTTGTTCCGAGGGCAGCGTCAAAACCCATTGTTCGCGGGCGGTGAATTCACTGTCCATCATGCTGCGCGCCAAGGGCATTACGCTCGACCCGTAGCCCATGTTTTCCACCCTATCACTAAAATTAAATATAACCACCTAACATCATGAATGAAAAGGACTTTTCCAGAAAAATCGTCGGCTATCTCGAGGGCGGCCTGCCGCGCATCGACGATGCAAATCTGGCAAAATTGCGCGCTTCCCGCGCGGCTGCGCTGGATTTGCACCGTGAGCCGGTATGGGTGCTGGGACTGGTGACAGTCTCAGGGCAGCTTCTGGAGCCCGCATATCTGGTGCGCAAGCCTTTGTTTTGGCTACCGGTTTTGGCTGTGGTTGTGGCCGTCATGATGTTGGTTTTGCATCCCCAGCCCACCGATGAGCTATATGATGAGTCTGGCGCACTCGACGCCAAACTGCTCACTGGCGAACTTCCGATTGATGCTTTTCTGGATAAAGACTTTGCGACATGGGTGAAAGAAATAGAAGCAACACCCCAGCCTTGACCGCGTTGATTGTGGGTGGGGTGACGTTTGCCTCGCCCTTTCGCCAGCCATCACGCCATCGCTGGATGACCTTTTTCCGTGATGCAGGACTCGCGCTGGTCGCGGGTCTTTTTGCTTTTGGTTCCCTGGTATTTTTCGGCCAAGCCAACGCCGCCCCGGAGACTCGGGCTGCCGGGATAAACAAGGAAGCCACGGAAAAAGCCCCCACCGCCATTGCCTGGAAAAAAGTGCCTGCCGCCGAAAAATCAATACTGGCACCATTGGAACCACAATGGTCAATATTGCCCGGTCATCAACAACGCAAATTGTTGGGTGCCGCCAAACACTATCCCAAGTTGACGCCTATTGAGCAGGAACGCTTCCAGGAGAGGCTCAGAAGTTGGTCTTCACTGACACCGGCGCAACGTGCCGATGCGCGCGATAAATATCAATCCCTGACCAACCTGCCCGCAGAAAAGCAACAGGAAATCAAAGCCCGCTGGCAACAGGAAAAATCCAACGCGGCCACGCCTGCTGCCCCGTCGTCGCCACCACCCCCTCCTGCAAAATAACGGGTGTCTGGCAAAACTCCCGCGCCGCAACTTGGTGCCGACCAACCCCAGTCACCTTCCAATGGAATGCATGGCCGCCGGATTCCGGGGATATGGCGTCGGATTGCCGCATTGCCCTATGAAGGTTTGTTGCTGCTCGCGCTGCTGTTGATCGCCGGCTTTCCCTTTGCCGGGCTGCGTGACGCATCGGGTGTTGCCCACACGGTCTTCCAGATTTATTTGTTGCTGGTGACGGCGCTGTATTTTGTCTGGCAGTGGCAAAAGCGCGGTCAGACATTGCCGATGAAAACATGGCGCTTTCAGGTGGTTGACCGTTATGGCCACATTCCGTCATGGAAACGCGCGGGGTTGCGATTCCTCTTCGCCATGATTTTTTTTGGTCCTGCCTGCATTGGCCTGGTATTGCTGTTTTTCCCGGAACGCCTGAATCCGGTTATCAGCATGTGGTTTTTTTTGCCCATGATGGCCACCCTGCTGTACAGCCGCTTTGACCGCGAGCGCCAGTTTTTGCATGACCGGTTGGCAGGAACACAATTGGTGGACATGCCCGCACCGGACAAGTCGTCGCTTTCCTAACTAGCTAACTGGCTAGCTGGCCAGGCGTCGCGGATATTCCTTCTTCACCAGCAAGTACAGGGCAATCACCAAAAATCCCGCCAACGGCAACGTGGCCCCCAGCAGGGGCGGCCATTCGTTCAGCACCGTCAGGTTGCCGGCCAACTGGTCCAGGAAATATGCGCCAATGCCAATCATTGTGCCCAACACCAGTTTCGCCCCGACACCACCTGCGCGGGTGGATTGGATGGCAAACGGAATCGCCAGCAACATCATCACAATAACCCCAACGGGCTGAAAAATTTTCGCCCAGAGCGCCACTTCATAACGCGTGCTGTTTTGTTTGTTTTCACGCAGGTGATCAATGAAGGCATTCAAATTGGCTATCGACATTTCTTCCGGCTTGACACGCAGCACGGACAGCAAACTCGGCGTCATGGCCGAATGCCATTCGGCGATGGGCAGCTTGACAATCCGCGCCCGGCCGTCATTTTTGCCGCCCTCGAACGTGGTGATCTCCACGTTTTGCAACGACCAGCGATTTTTGTCCACATATTTGCCGCGTTCGGCAACACGGATCGACTTGAGCCGGAATGCCGCATCAAATTCAAAGATGCGAATGTTGATCAAGTCGCTGTCGAGGGTCACACTTTGGATATTGACAAACGAGCGCTCGTCTTTCACCCAAAACCCGGAGCGGAATTTGCTCGCAATCACATTGGTGGTGGCCGAAAGCCGCGTCTTTTTTGCCGCCTCCTCGGCGGCGGGCGCAATGTATTCCCCAAAAGCAAAAATAATCGCGGAAAACACCAACCCGACCGCTGCCGCCAACGCCGCCAATTTGAAGATTGACAAGCCTGACGCGCGCATGACAGTCAATTCGGACTGCACTGACATGCGGGAAACCGCAACCAATGTGCCCAACAATGCCGCAACCGGAAAAATCACCACCACATGCGCGGGCTGCGAAAGTGTCACGAACAGCAACACCGATGCCAGGCCGTAATTGCCACGGCCCAACTCCCCGAGCTCGCGGATCAAATCAAACAACGCAAACAAGGCCAGCAACGCAACAAGCAAAAATGCGGTGGCAACCGCAATTTCCTTGGCGATATAACGAAACAGGATGGTCATGGGCGGATTATCGCATTCAGCGCCGGCAGGCTAGACGCCCACACCCTGCTGTGCATAGGCAATGCCAACAATGAGCACCACCCATGCCCAGAATATCAACCCAAAAGCAATAAACGGAATATGGCGATCAGGAACAAAACGCGGCGAAACAATGCGCGCGAATTTGGTCACCGGATTGGTGATGATTTTGAAAATCACATAAATAAAATTTTGGTCGCGCTTGTTGCCGGAAAAAATGGCGACCACACCCTGGCCGATAAACGCCAGGCCGGCGACCTCCACCATGGCCTTGAATATTTTCAGGATAAAAATGACATCCATAAAACCCGACTCCTTGAAAAAACAAACCCGCGCCACCTTGCGATGGCGCGGGTCCGGGACAACGAACCAACTCAGTCCGACTTGGTCGGCTTTGTTGGGTTATGAATACGCGCCAGCGGAACTGTTGATGGTGTCACCCTTGATGACCGGGTAACGCACATGCTCCACCAGATCCTGCACATCCTGTTCAGGTGCTTTGGTGAGCAGGCTGACCACAATCATCACCGTCATGCCGGCCGTGACACCAAACACGCCGGAGCCAATCGGTGCAATGGCAAACCACAGATCCATTTTTGGCACACCCATGTTGGTGAAGAACGGGTAGGTGCGCATCATGTAATACATGACCACACCGAGACCGGTCAACATGCCAAGAATTGCCGCTGGTTTGTTGGCACGCTTCCAGAAGATTCCCAGCACCAGCGCCGGGAAAAACGCCGCCGCCGCGAGTGAGAATGCCGCCCCCACCAGGAACAAAATATCGCCTGGTTTGAATGAGGTGACATACGCGGCAACACCGGCAACCACCAGCAGCAATATCTTGGAAATGGTGATGCGTCGTGCCGTTGTGGCATCAGGATTGATCATCTTGTAATAAAGATCGTGGGACAACGCGTTGGCGATGGTCAACAGCAAGCCGTCAGCGGTGGACAGCGCCGCGGCCAAGCCACCCGCCGCAACCAGCCCGGAAATCACATAAGGCAAGCCGGCGATTTCCGGTGTCGCCAAAACGATGATGTCCTGGCCGATGGCAATTTCGGCCAACTGCACTATGCCGTCCTTGTTGACGTCAATAATATTCAGGAGTGTTTTGTCCACCGCCTGCCACGACTGTACCCACTGCGGTAAATCGGCGAATGCCGTGCCCACCAAATTCGTGTAAATGTCGTATTTCACCAATACCGCCAGGGCGGGTGCTGTGAAATACAGCAGGAAAATGAAGAACAGCGACCAGAACACTGACACCCGCGCTTCATGTACTGAAGGCGTGGTGTAGTAACGCATCAGAATATGCGGCAAGGCGGCCGGGCCCACCATCAGGCTGAACACCAGCGCAAGAAAGTTATTGCGCTTGTTGTCAGAGGACTTCTGCTTGTCCTCGTCGGTTTTGCCAACACCCACAAATGGCGTGCCATGTGGCAATGGGGGCGCGGCGCGACCGGCGGCACCCTGCTGGCCTTTAAGCTGCGTCTCGTAAGCCTTCACATCCTTGGCGAAACCCGCGACTGCTTTTTCGGCTGCCTGGATGGCATTGCCATCGGGAGTCTGCGCAGCTTTGAGTTCCTCGACCTTGGCCACCAAGGCAGCTTTGTCCGCATTGTAGGATGTCTCGGCACCGGCTTTCAGTTTTTCACCGGCGGCTTTGGCGCGATCTCCGAATATCTTGCGAACTTCCAACTCTTTGGGGTCGGCTGTCAGCTTTTTTTCCAGCACCGTGACTTTTTCAAGCACCGAGCCATAGACCAACTGCGGCAGCGGAATGCCGGTCTCCTTGACCGACAGCCAGACGACCGGAATCAGATAAGCAATAATCAGGATGATGTATTGCGCAACCTGGGTCCAGGTCACCGCTTTCATGCCACCCAGAAACGAGCAAACCAGGATACCGGCCAAGCCGACAAACACGCCGACTTCGAACGCGAGCCCGGTGAAGCGGCTGGTGATGAGGCCCACGCCGAAAATCTGCGCCACCACATACACAAACGAAACAATGATGGCAGCAATGATGCCGATGGAGCGCACAAAATTGCCGCCGTAACGCGCACCGAGGAAATCCGGGATGGTGAACTGGCCGAATTTGCGCAGGTAGGGTGCCAGCAGCAAGGCCACCAGACA
>JANPNJ010000358.1:0-2366 GCA_031427395.1 Burkholderiales bacterium | reverse complement strand
TGCGGCTTCAAAATCCAGTGGTTCTCATCGGGGAAAAACACCAGCCTGGCCGGCACCTTGAGTGATTTCAGTGTCGAGTAGTAAGCCAGACCCTGCTGATCCGGTACCCGGTAGTCGAGCGCGCCATGAATCACCAACGTCGGAGTTTTGGCGTACGCCACATCGGTGATGGGATTTTGTGCGGCGAATTTTTTGGGGTCGCTCCAGTAGTTGGCTTTCAGCGAATAATCAAACCAGTAGCCTGCATCGCCGCCGTACATGGCGCGCCAATCAAAACAACCGGCGTGGCAGATATAGGCCTGGTAGCGGTCGCCGCCTTTCTTTTTGCCATTGCGGCCATTCATCAGCGCCACCATCTTGCCGCCGTAGCTGCCGCCGCTCGCGGCCAGGCGGTTTTTGTCGATATAGCCTTGTTTCAACATGAAGTCGGTTCCGGCTTCGACATCGGCGTGTTCCTTCATGCCGAAGCTGCCATTGTTCGACTCAAGGAATTTGTTGCCCCAGCCGAGTGAGCCGTGGTAATTCACGCATACCACCACATAACCCTGCGCGGCAAACACATGGTTGTTCCAGCGGAAATGGAAGTTGTCGCCCCAATTGGAATGCGGACCGCCGTGGATCGAATGCAGCAGCGGCCATTTTTTCTTGGCATCAAAATTCGGCGGATACACCGCCCACATTTGCACGGCTTCGTTGTTCCAGCCTTTGATGGTGAATTCGCGCACGTCGCCCAGTTTGAATTGCGCCATCAGTTTGTCGTTGAACGATTCGATGGCTTGCTCTTCGCCGTTGACGGTGGCGAAAACTTTTGGCGGGCAGGACATGTTGTTGCGCACAAAAGCCACCGCCTCGCCACCAACATCAAAGTCGGAAACCGTGCCACCCTGTGCCACCACCACGGGTGTCTTGGCACCCACCGCCCATTGCCACAGCGAAACCCGTGAATGTTCATCTGCGCAGAAATAAACCGATGCGCCATCCGCCGCCCATTTGAGCGGGTGTTGCACCAGGCGATCCCAAGTGGTTTTGATGGTGAGTTTGCCGCTTTTGCGGTCTAACAACGCGAGCTTGTTGTCGTCGTCCATCGAGCGGGAAATATTGTTCACCAACAGCGCGATGCTGTCGCCAGTGGGGTGGTAGCGCGGGTGATGGTGGGTGAATTTGCCACCTTTGATGAGTGTTTTCGCCTGGCCGGTTTTGACTGCCATTTCCACCAAGTCATAGGCTTGGTCGCCGCGCCGGTCATCATTCGGATTGAAATTGAAGACGATGTGTTTGCCGTCGGGGGCGATATCAAAATCGTGTTGGTCGGTGTCGAACACCGGCAACTCATATTTGCCGCCCGCAAACAAATCACGGCACTTGCCGCTGTCCACATCCATCACAAGCACATGCGGCACCCGGCCGTCCGACAGCCAATGATCCCAATGGCGGAATGCGGTGTGATCCACCACATGCGCCTTGACCTTGTCGTCTTTTTTTTCCTTCAGCCGCCGGGCTTGTGCTTTTTCTGTTGTCAAATCCGGCCACACCCAGGAAACAAACGCGATGCGTTTGCCATCGTGAAACCACTTGATGCCCGCCACCCCGGTGCTGACGGTTGCCACCCGCCGCGCCTCGCCACCATCGGGGGCGATCACATAAAGCTGCGACTCGGCATCGTCCTGGCGTTTTGCCACAAAGGCGATGGACTTGCCATCCGGCGACCATTGCGCCTGGCCGTCTTTTTCGCCACAGGTGGTGAGCTGGCGCGGCGCCCCGCCAAACGTGGACAGCAACCACAGCGAGGTGGCACCGGTGTTTTTGTCCATGTCGAATTTGGTCAGGCTGCACACCGCCTGGCTGCCATCGGGCGACAGTGACAATTGGCCGGGACGGGCGATTTTCCAGAGGTCGTCAACGGTGAGCAGGGATTTTTTCATGGCAATGATTTGTATGAGGGATCTTGAATGCAGCCATTTTGCCTCGCCTACTGGTCGCGCGCGCAACTATTGAACCAATTGCCATTTCTGCTATCCTACCGCCCATGCATAAGCGACTTTTTGCCCGGTGTTTGGTGGCGTGGATGATAGGCTGGCTGCCGTTGGCGGGCACCATGGCTTCGACCATGTCGATCCCAAACCTGGCGCAGAGTGATGTTTCGCAGCAGGCCGCAGCAGTTGAAAAGCAAATGCCCTGCCATCAAGCGGATGACGACTCGGCACCGACCGGCTCGTGCAGCCAATGCCTCATATGCCACACCGCCAGCGCGCTGCCTCCCATGGTGATGCCGCTGCCGCCCCTGTCATCCCCCTATGACATCGAGTGGGCGATCAACGCGGTGTCATTCACCAGTTTTATACCCGAGCTTTTGCCGCGCCCCCCTT
>JANPNJ010000357.1:0-1608 GCA_031427395.1 Burkholderiales bacterium | reverse complement strand
CCAGACGATCAACGAAACGGCGTGTGAAAAGCCGATGTTGATGCCGGGTGACGCGCCACCGAACAATGCCCAGCCTATGGCCACCGCATGGGAAGCCAAACCGAGCCACAGGGCAACTTTGGGCCAGCCGTCCGCGCCAGTGGCAACATGCTGGCCGGCATCACTGGCGCGGCGCGCGGCCATCCATGCACCGGCGGATGCGGTGAGGTAAATGATGACAGTGATAAAATTCAGGTCAAGCACGATGGGTTTTGCTTTTTGGCGTCACACTGTGGCGATTGCATAAATTGAAAAACCCCCGTCATTCCCTATAAAGGCGGGAATCCAATCCTGTTGAAACTTGGATCCCCGCCTTCGCGGGGACGCGCTTCGCGCGCTTGGATTCCCGCCTGCGCGGGAATGACGGAATGGATGACAGCACCCTGCAACTGCCATAGTTTACCCGCCCCACACTCTCCCACACACATAAGCTCCCCAATGCTGGATAACCTCACCAATCGCCTCAACGGCATCGTCAAACAACTGCGCGGCCAGGCCAGGCTGACCGAGGCCAATGTCGCCGACGCACTGCGCGATGTGCGCATGGCGCTGCTCGAAGCCGATGTGGGGCTGCTGGTGGTGAAAGATTTCATTGCGCGCGTGAAAGAAAAAGCGCTCGGTGCCGAGGTACTGCAAAGTCTCACGCCGGGTCAGGCGCTCGTTGGCATCGTGCATCGGGAGTTGGTTGCGCTGATGGGCGGACAGGCAGCGGGCGGCCAGCAAACTCCCGACTTCAACAAACTGCCGGTGAATCTGGCCACCACCCCGCCTGCGGTGATTTTGCTGGCGGGCTTGCAAGGCGCGGGCAAAACCACCAGCGCGGGCAAACTCGCCAAGCTGCTGCGCGAACGTTTCAAGAAAAAAGTGTTGGTGGTCAGTGCCGACGTGTATCGCCCGGCGGCGATCAAACAATTGGAGATGCTCGCCAAACAAGTCGGCGTGGATTTTTTTGCCAGCGACATTTCACAAAAGCCGGTGGACATTGCCCTCAATGCCAAACAATGGGCAAAGACACATTTTCATGATGTGCTGATCATCGACACCGCCGGCCGCCTTGCCATTGACGAGGCCATGATGGCGGAGATCAAGGCAGTACATGCGGCAGTGACGCCGATTGAAACCCTGTTCACGGTCGATGCCATGCAAGGCCAGGATGCAGTCAACGTCGCCAAGGCGTTCAGCGATGCGCTGCCGTTGACGGGCGTGATTCTGACCAAACTCGACGGCGACGCACGTGGTGGCGTGGCACTCTCCGTGCGGCACATCACCGGCGTGCCGATCAAGCTCGCGGGTGTGTCGGAAAAAATGGACGGGCTGGAGGCGTTTTACCCCGAGCGCATGGCCTCGCGCATTCTCGGTATGGGCGATGTGTTGTCGCTGATCGAGACGGCACAACAATCGGTTGATACGGTTGAAGCGCAAAAGCTTGCCGAAAAATTCAAGAAGGGCAAGGATTTTGATTTCGATGATTTCAAAATGCAGCTTACACAGATGCGCAAAATGGGCGGCATGAGTGCACTCATGGACAAACTGCCCGCGCAACTTTCGCAGGCCGCCAATCAGGCGCCG
>JANPNJ010000356.1:0-4599 GCA_031427395.1 Burkholderiales bacterium | reverse complement strand
CGGTGTGGCGCTGGCGGTGACCGCGCTCGGCAAGGAAAAGAACAGATTGACGGTGTTCAACGGGGCGGCATCCTCGCGCCTGACCAACGATGCCTGTCAGCCCACCGCAATCCAGTATTTGTTTGACACCAATGCGTTGGGAACCGTGGTGGGCAAGGCCATTGTCAAGTCCGGCGGCGATAGCTGGTTTTTTCTGACGGCTGATTATGCGTTTGGACATTCGCTGGAAAAAGACACGGGGGAAGTGGTCAGGTCAGCGGGTGGCAAGGTCGTGGGCGCGGTGCGGCATCCTTTGAATGCGGGCGATTTTTCGTCCTTTCTGCTGCAGGCGCAGTCTTCCAAGGCCAAGATCATCGGCTTGGCCAACGCAGGCGGTGATACCGTCAACAGCATCAAATCTGCCGCCGAGTTTGGCTTGACCAAACACCACACGCTGGCAGCATTGTTATTGTCATTCACTGAAGTGCATGCCGTTGGCCTGAATGCCGCGCAAGGCTTGTATTTGACCGAGGCGTGGTACTGGGACACCAATGCCGAGACCCGTGCATGGACAAAAAAATACGAAGCACGCATGAAGAAAAAACCCAACGCCGTCCACGCCAGCGTGTATTCGTCGGTGCTGCATTATCTGAAGGCCGTGCAGGCGGCGGGCACGGACGACACCGATTCGGTCATCCGGAAAATGAAGGACACACCCGTCAACGATATGTTTGCCAGCAACGGCAGGATCCGCGCCGACGGCCTGCATGTGCATGACATGTACTTGTTTCAGGTAAAAAAACCGTCGGAGTCCAAGGCGTCAGGTGACTACTATCACTTGCGGGCAACGGTGAAGGGTGAGGATGCTTTTCAATCGTTGGAAAAATCGCGCTGTCCGGCGTTCATGAAAAAAAGTTAGCAGCGGGAATGACCTGGTGTGGTGTTTCAACTTTATCAACAAGGAGACAAAATGAAACAACGTAAATTGATGTCCGCCGTGATTGCTGCGGCATGTGCGGTGGGGTTGGGGATGGGCAGTGCCTGGGCGCAGCAGGGCAAATTGACCAAGGACACGCTGAAAATCGGTGTGTTGTCGGATATGTCCGGGGTGTACGCCGACTACGGCGGCCCGGGTGCCGTCACCGCCGCCAAAATGGCGATTGATGATTTCGGCGGAAAAATGTTCGGCAAGGCCATCGAGGTGGTGAGCGCCGATCACCAGAACAAGCCCGACATCGCCAAAAACGTCACCCTGCAGTGGTTTGACCGCGAAGGTGTGATGGCGACGTTCGAGAACTTGAATTCCGGTGTGGCGCTGGCGGTGACCGCGCTCGGCAAGGAAAAAAACCGCCTGACGGTGGTCACCGGTGCCGCCACCGCGCGTCTGACCAATGATGCCTGCCAGCCAACTTCGATCCACTATTTGATGGATACGGTGGCGCTCGGCACGGTGGTGGGCAAGGCGATTGTCAAGGATGGCGGCGACAGTTGGTTTTTTCTGACGGCCGATTATGCGTTCGGGCACTCACTGGAAAAAGACACGGGGGATGTGGTCAAGGCAGCCGGCGGAAAAGTCGTGGGCGCGGTGCGCCATCCGCTGAACGCGGGCGATTTTTCGTCATTCCTGTTGCAGGCGCAGACTTCCAAAGCCAAGATTGTCGGGCTGGCCAATGCCGGCGGCGACACCGTCAACAGCATCAAGTCGGCGGTTGAATTCGGGCTGACCAAAAACCAGAATCTGGCGGCGCTGTTGATGCTCTACACCGACGTGCATGCGCTCGGACTCAATACCGCGCAAGGGTTGTACCTGACCGAGGCATGGTACTGGGACACCAATGCCGAAACCCGTGCGTGGAGCAAAAAATACGAAGACCGCATGAAGAAAAAACCCAACTCCAACCATGCCAGTGTGTATTCGGCGGTGATGCATTATCTGAAAGCGGTGCAGGCGGTGGGCAGCGACGACACCACGGCGGTCGTGAAAAAAATGAAGGACACGCCGGTCAACGACATGTTCGCCAAAAACGGCAAAATCCGTGACGATGGCCGCCATGTGCATGACATGTATTTGTATCAGGTGAAAAAGCCGTCGGAGTCCAAAGCGCCCGGCGACTACTATCACTTGAAGGGCACCGTCAAGGGTGACGAGGCGTTCCAGTCGATGGAAAAATCACAGTGTCCGGCATTCATGAAAAAAGCCTGATTACCTGCTGCCACCGGTTGAAGCCATGACGGAAATTTTCGGCGTACCCACCCAGGCCTTGATGGGGCAATTGACCATCGGCCTGGTCAACGGCTCGTTCTACGCGCTGTTGTCGCTGGGTCTCGCGGTCATTTTCGGCATGCTCAATGTGGTCAACTTCGCGCACGGCGCGCTCTACATGATGGGCGCGTTTGTGTCGTGGATGTTGTTGCAATACCTGGGCATCAACTATTGGTTTTCGCTGGTGCTGGCACCGCTGGTGGTGGGGCTGGTCGGCATCTTCATTGAAAAAACCATGCTGCGCTGGCTGTACCAGTTGGATCATTTGTACGGGCTGCTGCTGACCTTCGGCATTGCCCTGATCATTGAGGGTGCGTTCCGCGAAGGCTACGGCATCTCCGGCCAGCCGTATGAATTGCCGGAGGTGTTTCGCGGCGGCTTTGATCTGGGTTTCATGTTCATGCCCAAGTACCGCGCCTGGGTGGTGCTGGCTTCCCTCATGGTCTGCCTCGGCACCTGGTATGTGATCGAAAAAACCAAACTCGGCGCCTACCTGCGCGCCGGCACGGAAAACCCCAGGCTGGTGCAGGCCTTTGGCATCAATGTGCCGCTGATGGTGACCCTCACCTACGCCTTTGGCGCGGCGCTGGCGGGATTTGCCGGCGTGCTGGCCGCGCCGATCTACCAGGTCAATCCATTGATGGGATCCAACATCATCATCATCGTGTTTGCGGTGGTGGTGATCGGCGGCATGGGCTCCATCCTCGGCTCGATTGTCACCGGCCTCGCACTCGGCTTGATCGAGGGGCTGACCAAGGTGTTTTATCCTGAGGCGTCGTCAACCGTGGTGTTTGTGATTATGGTGATTGTGCTGCTGATCCGCCCGGCGGGTTTATTCGGGCGGGAGCAATAGCCATGTCGCGTGTCACCAAATTTTTTTATTTGGTTTTATTGTTGGCGGCATTGGTTGCGCCGTTTGTTGGTTATCCGATTTTTCTCATGAAGTGCCTGTGTTTTGCGCTGTTTGCCTGTGCGTTTAATTTGTTGATCGGTTTCACCGGTTTGCTGTCTTTCGGCCACGCCATGTTTTTTGGCGGCGCGGCCTATGTCTGCGGCCACGCGGCCAAGGTATGGGGTTTCACGCCGGAAGTGGCGATTGTGTTTGGCACCTTGTCGGCGGCGGCGCTGGGCTATTGCGTCGGCTGGCTGGCGGTGCGGAGGCAGGGCATTTATTTTGCGATGATCACGCTGGCGCTGTCGCAGATGGTTTATTTTATTTTTGTGCAGGCACCGTTCACCTACGCCGAGGACGGCATTCAAAGCATTCCGCGCGGCAAATTATTTGGCCTCATCAGCCTGGCGGATGATCGCGCCATGTACTATTTTGTGCTGGCGGTGTTTTTGTTTGGCTTCGCGCTCATTTACCGCACCATTCACTCGCCGTTCGGCCAGGTGCTCAAATCCATCCGCGAAAACGAGCGGCGCGCCTTGTCGCTGGGCTACGACGTGAACAAATACAAGCTGCTGGCGTTTGTGATTTCAGCCGGGTTGGCCGGTATGGCGGGTGCCACCAAATCCCTCGCGCTGGGCATCGCCTCGCTTACCGACGCCAGTTGGCAGATGTCGGGCGAGGTGGTGCTGATGACGCTGTTGGGCGGCATGGGCACCATACTCGGCCCGGTGGTGGGGGCGAGCGCCATCATTGCCATGCAGAATTATTTGTCGGGGCTTGGATCACTGGTGACGGTGATCATGGGTGCCACTTTTGTGGTGTGTGTGCTGGTGTTCCGACGCGGCCTGGTTGGCGAGATCGCGCATTTGGTGCAACGGCTGGAAAAAACACGAAAGTCTAAGTAGGGCAAGCGGTTTCAGCACATATTGGCTGGAAACGCCCGTTGGTAAACGACTTTCAAAGTATGGCGATTGCAACAGCCACGCCGCTCGACTGAAGAGTGGCCAATCCGGGGAAGGTCAAAAGCTCCTTCACCGGAAAAAAAGCATGCCCCGGTACGCTTAAAGCCGGGGTGAAACAGTCAATCAAAGACACCTTCCCCGGAAAAGCTTGGCCGCATTTGCCAAGCGCATGTCCGGGCCCCAAGTTGGTGGTGCTTTAAAACACGCCATCACAAACTGACACAAATTGGGCCCCGGACGCGCGCCCGATGAAGCTGGGCTTCTCCGGGGAGGGGTTTCGAATTGCGATAGGATTTTTAATTGCAGTTGCTGCAATATGGTCAAAAGCCCCTTCACCGGAGAAGTGAAACAGCCTTGCATTTTTAAAGTATCACTTTAAAACTGCAAGGACAACTTTACGTGACTCTTGGCCAAATGAGTGGAAAGGGGCGGGTTCTGCATCTATCGGCGGTGACTTCAGGACTGGCCGCCATTGCTGCTGCTGCAGGGGGGGTAAACCGGCA